>CBDVBE010000065.1:0-20720 GCA_965372145.1 uncultured bacterium
ATAAATAAGAAATAACTATAAATTTTAATATCATAATTTCATACTAAGGCTATACGTTATGATTAGTGTTATTGTTTGCTCGAACAAAGATCTCTCATATACCATTCATAGTAACCATATCACAAAATCGATTGGGTGCCGGCATGAGTATCTGAGAATTGATAACACTCAGAACTCCTTTGGTATCTGTGCTGCATATAACATCGGTGTAAAGAAGGCAACCGGTGATATTATTGTCTTTGTGCATGAAGATGTTTTTTTCGTAACACAGAACTGGGGAATAATTCTTGAAAAGAAATTCAGTGACGATAACGCTATTGGCTGCATCGGCGTGGCGGGAACGCAATATCTTTTTCAAGACAACCCCTTCTGGGTCTCAGCAGGTCGGCCATTTATCAAGGGAAAAGTCATCCACGAGACACCGGAAGAAAACAGATGTATCCTGACAGTTTTCTCGGAAGAAGAAACCGATTCGGATGTCATCGCTGTTGACGGCCTCTTCTTTGCTGTTAGAAAAAAACTCTTTGAAACCATCCGATTTGACGAGCAAACTTTTACCCGATTCCATTTTTACGACCTCGACATCTGCATGCAGATACGAAAAACCCACAGCATTCGTGTAACCACTGATATCCTGGTTAAACATTTTTCAGGTGGTACCTTTAAAGAAAACTGGAAATCATATGGAGATAAATTTATTGAAAAATACCGTAATGATCTACCGGCCTCATGTGCAGAAAGCAAACCGGACTCCGAAAAACGAATTTCTTTTGACAGTTTTCCATTGAATACACTCCTCAATCAAAAAACGTACAATTTTATTCTTAACCTCGGTAAAGACCAATCGGAACAAAAATCTATTTCTGTCACTGATATACCGGATAACCCTATTATTGCTGTTACCGGTATGCATAGAAGCGGCACAAGCTGTATAGCCGGACTACTCAGCAGGTGCGGTTTTTCTGCGGGTACCGATGCAGATCTACTAAACGATAATAAACCCCAATTTGATAACCAGAAAGGACATTTTGAGAATTTAAATGTGGTTCTTATAAATAATACGCTATTAACCTCCGCAGGAGGTGGTTGGTACAATCCACCTTCTCCCGAGACCATTGCACAACTTGGGGAAGCATCAAAAGAAAAGATTATCCGGTTCAATCACACTTTCGAGGGTTCTATTATTAAAGATCCCCGGCTCTGTTTAACCCTGGACTTATGGAAAAAGTATTGCTCTCGTTTACAATATGTAATTATCTGTTTCAGGCACCCTCTGGGAGTCGCCCATTCGCTTAACAAACGAAATGACCTGCCTATAGAAATCGGGTTGAATCTCTGGTATATTTACAATGTACGTCTTATCGACAGCATTGAAAGTGTTCCGGTTATTGTGGTGGATTATGACAATCTTATTGATCATCATGAAGATGATTTATTTGATATTTTACGGGTACTTAAATCTCCTCTTTCACGTGAGGAGATGATAAATCATATCAATGGCTTTTTAGATAAAAAATTAAACCATCATACATTTACCAATAAAGATACTGAAACGCTGCCTGATACTATAAAGGAACTCTATCAAATATTAAAATCACAATCTATTACAGTTCGCATGGGAAGAAATCAATAGCGCTTACTCATTTCTTATCCGGAGTTATAAAATCACTGTGGAATCAAGTGCGCAGCTCTTACAGAATGCTCAAACCGCGTTTAAAAATAAAAATGTTGATGCAGCACGAAAATACTGTCTGCAAATTATTACTACTCACCCGAACCACGCAGATGCACATCATCTTTTAGGAATTATTACTTTTAGCACCGGCGATATTGAAACTTCCTTAACACACTTCAGAACCGCGGCAGAGAATAAAAACGATGATCCGGAAGTAGTATTCAATTACGCGTCTGTTCTTCTGGAAATCGGGCACTTTTCCGATGCTTTAAAACTTTTTTCAACGGTATGCAAGCTACAACCGGACAATCTGTATGCAATGAACAAGTGTGCTGTTATCCTTGGTAATATGGGCAACCTGGGACAAGCCAAAGAGTTGTGTCGGCTTATACTTTCAAAGGACCCTTCCTATATTGATGCCTATATAAACCTTGGCAATATATACAAGGCAATCGGTCTGGTTGACAACGCGCATTCTTACTATAAAAAAGCCCTTGCTTTAAATCCAGGAAATAAGCTTGCAGCATCAAATCTTCTACTCTGCCTTAATTACAGCAACAAAGATCCGGAAGAAATATTCAAGGAACATCTTGATTTTGAAAGTAGATTGACACACCTCCCGAAAAGAAATGAGGCGCTATCATATAAACGCGATAGTAAAAAATCTAAAATTAATATCGGATATATTTCCGGTGATTTCAGGATTCACTCCGTCGGATATTTTATTGAACCTATAATTGAAAACCATGATACTGAAAAGTTTAACATTTTCTGCTATAGTGACCTTGCATCTCCCGATGAGACTACAGCGCGTATAAGAAACAACGCTTCTACCTGGCGTTCAATTTATAACCTTCATGATGATGCTGTTTTTTCGATGATACGGAAAGATGAAATTGACATTCTTGTTGACCTTGCAGGGCACTCCGGAGACAACAGACTCACGTTGTTTCTCCGAAAACCTGCACCGGTTCAGGTTACCTATCTGGGCTATCCCAATACCACGGGACTTTCAACAATGGATTATAGATTGACTGATTCCCGGGCCGATCCTGAAAGCTGTGACAGATTCTATACCGAACAACTCATTCGTTTGCCGGATAGCTTCCTTTGTTATCGCCCTCCCGAAACAATGCCATCGGTACAACCTGCTCCTGCAGTAAAAAATGGCTATATAACGTTCGGTTCTTTTAATAATCTCCCTAAAATCAGCGAAAATGCCATAAAAACATGGACAGAATTATTACGTGCCGTACCCGGTTCAAAATTGACAATTAAGACAAAACCGTTTAACGATGAAGATACCCGATTACGATATCTTGATTTATTTATTCAAAGAAGAATCACCGCAGATAGAGTAACTCTGAAGGGACATAGCTATTCAACAGAAGAACACCTTAACGAATATAACAATATTGACATCGCTCTGGATACGTTCCCCTACAACGGGACTACCACTACTTTTGAGGCATTGCTTATGGGTGTACCAATTATAGCTCTTACTGGAAACTGTCATGCTGGAAGAGTCGGGGTAAGTATTCTATCCAATCTTGGAATCCCGGACATGATTGCACCCACTCTTGAAGATTATATTAAAATTGCTGTGAACCTCGCAAAAAACATCTCCGCGTTATCTGAATTGCGACGGAATTTAAGGAGTAAACTTCTCACATCTATAGTATGCAATGGGAAAACATTTGTAAAAAACCTTGAAGCAGTTTATCAAGAAATGATTCAATCAGCGTAATAAAGGCTTATAAATCTGTTTTTATTTCTTTAAAGAATACCTGTACAGGCAAGCGATAAAATGTGATTGCTCTATTTATTCTGATGTGCTATTTTACCAATGAAGTAAAACAATCTATCAAATGTTTTATCGGGGTTACTCTCTGTGATAAAAACCATCGAAGAACAATTTAATAACTATACTATTACTGATAGTAAGAAACCCCTTATTATCGTCTTCGCTAACTGGTCATATCTTAGCATTCTGCAGAACTGGATTGAAGGGCTAAAGCGACTTTCTATTGAAAATTATCTTATATTCTCATTTGATGAGAAATTACATACGTATCTTTCTGAGAATAATTACCAAACAATTCTTCTTCAAAACATTGGAAACTTAAATGAATTGTGGCAACTTCGCATACAGGTCTTTAAATATTTGGTTGATAATAACATTGATTTTATTCACTCCGATGCTGACGCTGTTTGGCTAAAAAATCCTATTCCTGAATATTGCGAACAATTCCGGGAAATGCACTTGCTTATCTCACAAGGAACCATATGGCCTGAATATGTACAGAAGGTATGGGGTTTTGTACTTTGTTGCGGATTCTTTCTCATGCGAAGCTCGGCTGCAACAAAGAGGTTATTGGATAAACTCGATGATCATGTCAAATCAACAGGAGATGATCAAATATCCATAAATACCATTATCACAGCTGAAGACATGCATTGGGATTTCAATTCAAAATACAAGATTGTCTTTGGTAAACATCAATTGCTTTGCAGCAATCATGTCATCCGAGGTACTGGCGCTCATATCAGGGTTGGAGTCCTTCCTTTTAGAGATTTCCCTCGTCTACCAATCCCGAATACGGATCCATATGTCAGCCATGTGCTGACGCCAAAAGAATCAAAACCAAAGATTGAAATGCTTCGTAAAGTAGGAGCATGGTTCCTTGATGATATAGAATAAACTATTTATTCTTTTTTTCCGTACACCTTCTCCATCATGTGACCATTTGTCTCCCAGAAAAGTCGTAGTTCATCGCCCGTCAGGATATCTTTCCAATCGGAATAGGTATTAACATGATGCCCGCCGATTCCGGCAATATGATCGCGGGGAGGAAGCTCATATGCTAAAGGTTCTCGTTGTATGTATGCTGCGATTGTATCAATAGTACCTTTTAAATCCTTAACCATATCCTCATATTTAAGCAGTAGAGTATTGGGACGTTCTTCAGGATTCCATGCCTTCATATGATTCGCCCAGGTTCCAAAGCGATGTTGGCCGGAGATGATTACAGAAAGCGGGGTTGATTTATTATAAAATTTCCATAAGGAGACACAGGCCGGCCTGCCGTCACGAATAACATATATTGCAGGCTTATTATCGGTAGGATGTTCATGTGTTTTCACCAGAATAGGATCCCCTGGCATGAAAGAACTTTTGTTTATCTCGTTATGCTCAACATGCCCTATCTGCAAGGCAAGCTTCCTGTTAGCACCAAGATCCTGAGGATAAATACTTGTTGATTTGAGCCGGAAGCAGTTCCAGAGAATAGTGCGTAAAAAGGTATTTCCGCTGCGCGGCCATGAGGCGAGCCAGATCATTTACTCTCCCGTATTTTTCCGGGTGTATCCAAACCGTTTCACATCCCACATAAATTTATATTCAATCAACTGTGCGATTGTTTCATCATAATATTCGTAAAATGGTTTATGGTCGGACTTATTTACTGTTGCGAGCTGTACCTTTTCAATTCCAATCGTATCACAAATAGTATTAAAATCTGTCTGTAAATTTTCAAAACAGCCGATAAAATCAACACATTTCGTATTATTATCCTCCCCAAGGATCCAATAACACTGCCCCATACCACAGTGAAAGATCTCATTTATATAATCAGTGTAAAATGATATGGCATAATTTGCAAAACCGATCTTCTCAAGCAGTTTTCCCTGTAATTTTCTAAATTCCATTTTGGTCTGCTGTATCCACCAGAAATAGCAGGATACAACAAGGTCCCATGGATTGCGCACAAAACAGAATTTATAATAATCTTTATAGGTATCCTTTAGAAATCGTACTGGCAAATGCTTCATATCCCAGCAGTTTATTCCATTGTATCCATATACATGAGGCGGCAGCTTTTGCATCTTGAAATCTTCCGGTTTGAATAGCTGAAACTCGCCAGTGGAGTTCATTAATGCTTTTTCAACACTTGAACCGGCTGTCTTAGGAATATGAATGAAAATGCTTTTATGTTTGTGTGAAATCATTTTGTATCGATTTAATTAATATGTGAAATTAACATATATTCTGCTTTAATCTGACATAAGCAGCCTGACCAGGCCCTTTACCTGTCCATCTTTCTAAATTGGGTAAGGGTTTTACGACATCAATTAATTCTTCAGCACCAAATGTATGCTCTCTCTCGAATCGATATTTGATCTTCTGATCTTCCCATACCCATTCCATTTCATCACCTTCATTTAACGTATCTTCTCCAATCATAACGGCACTTGGTAATCCAGGATACCGGTATAGGTGAACCATACCAACAGGAGCACACTGATCAAAAATCAGATGAGTGAATCCCTTTTCATAGGCTTCACGAATGCGACGGCCATTATTAATATGGTCATCAAAATAACAGAAACCGATACCGCTACACGTAACTTCTGATTTTGACCAGTCATTTTCATAATATATTATAGATGGTTCTTTATAAAGATTTATCAAGAAAGAAATATCAAATGCATGTAATTCCGCCCTTTCTGCAGCAGTCCTTAAAGTATACAGCGACCGCCCGAATCCTACACCACTTTCTACTATTAGCTGAGGCATTAATTGTCTAACAATCAGGTGAAGCCAGATGTTCAGACCATCCACTGTAGCTCCTTCGATTACTTTTAACGCTGGATTATATTTAAGCAACCGATAAAAATCAATTATATCTTTTTCCAAATCCCTCTGATTTATTAATCCGATTTCATCTCTGAAATAAGTATCAATAAAATCACAAAGCTGCTTCATCAATTTTCTACTGAGCAAACTGCTGATCTTTACCTTACCAAAAGGCTCATTCTCAAGACCTTGCTTATTCACTGGCAATTCCAGTGCTTTCTTAGCCATGCCATCAATATTTTTAAACTGCTGCATAACATGCTGCATCATGACATCATCATTTGGCATCGTGGATATTGAATCCGGTATTGGCAGCTCTATTTTCTCCAAAACAGTCGTCAGCCCTTCCTTCTTTACAATACGGAATCTTCTAGTTGATAAAATCTCACTAATAACTTTATTAGGTCCCAAGGAAGGATTTACAGAATCGTGAAACGCAATTGTTCCACCAACAACAACATGAGGTTCCCAGACCTCCACATCTTTTCTTACTATTTCATACCGATGATCTCCATCAATCCAGAGAAAAGATATCGGATCACACCATCCCGAACCAGCTTTTTCAGAAGGTAAATTGATCAATCGAACTGTTTCATAACACCCGGTGTTTATCATATTATGGAAAAATGCTTTTCGATCTTCAGGACCAAACTTACCACCCAGTGCACCCTCAAAAATTTCATGAGGATCAATTGCATATACCGTCACACCAGCACCCTGTTTGGACCCTAAACATAATGCAACGGTAGATTTCCCGCGATAACTTCCAATTTCAACGATACACCCATCCTTAACGGACCGGGCGATATTGAATAAAACTTCCGCTTCCTTAAGTGCAAAACCGCCTTGAACAGAATTTATTATCTTAAGGTATTCAGGAAGATTATTCTGATTCAGTTCCTGCATTGTCACTCTCCTTAAATAGTATTAACCGCATTATTATTTAATATCGATAAATGGTTACAATATGTCCATGTTTTTATTAAATTTAATTGCACCTTAACCATATCGAACTGGACAAATCCCTGGAATATTGTATCTTTGTTATTATAATCTCGACGGTAAAACGAGCTACCAGAGCCACATATTCAAGGAAATAATTTGGATCAAATATCACATTTACTGGAATCAGCCAAGCAAGCATACATGGAAAATAACCTGGAAAAGGCAGAGGAATATTTTCATGAGGTTATTTCCCTTGAACCCAATAATATAGATGCACATTTTATTATTGGCCTCATAGCATCTTCTAATGACAGAAATGCAAAAGCTTTAAAATTCCTTGAAAAAGCTGCTTCATTATGTGATGACAATCCAAATATTTTCTATAATTATGGCGCAATACTGCAACGAACCGCACACTACGTCAAAGCAGCGGAACAATATAAAAAAGCTCTTGCATTAAAACCCGGCCATAAAGGCGCCCTCCTTAATTATAGTGCCGTTATGCTAATCATGGGCAAGGCGAAAGAGGCTGAGCTTGCTGCCAGAAAGCTCCATGAAGTTGATCCCTCAGATATATTTTTCTTAATGAATCTCGGAAACAGCTTTAAGGATCAGGGGCAAATCAACGAATCGATTGATGCTTATAAAAAGTTTCTGGAAAAGCAGCCTGAACATGCAATCGCCGGCTCCAATCTGTTACTCTGTTTAAACTACAGCCTGCTTGACGCTGAAACCATTTTTCAGGAACATACAGAATGGGAAAAAAGGGTTAAACCCGGCATTACGGTTACAACCTACCCTGAGCGACATCTTGATCCGGAAAAATCTCCTTTACGTATCGGATATATCTCCGGTGATTTTAAAACGCACTCCGTTGCCTACTATTTCGAGCCGATTTTAAAGTTTCACGATCGTACCGGTTTTGAGGTTTTCTGTTACTCTGATGTTGAAAATCCTGATATGGTCACTCACCGATTACAAAAACTTTCACATACCTGGCATGATATTCATGGTAAAAAAAATGATGAGGTCATTGAATTAATTCTCCATGATGAAATCGATATTCTTGTTGATCTTGCGGGGCACGCTGGGAACAAACGGATATCTTTATTTCTAAACAGACTGGCGCCTGTTCAGGTGACCTATCTGGGGTATCCAAATACCACCGGCATTTCAACAATGGATTACCGTCTGACCGATGTATGGGCCGATCCTGAAGGTATAGAGAAATATTATACCGAGAAACTATACCGATTGAAAGATGGGTTTCTCTGTTACAGGCCGGTCGCCGATGCGCCGTCGGTTTCAGAGGCCCCGGTAAAATCAAACGGCTACATTACCTTTGGTTCCTTTAATAATTTGCCAAAAATCAATCCTTCTACCATTGAAGTCTGGTCAAATATTTTAAAAGCGGTCCCGCACTCAAAACTCTTTATGAAAACGAAACCTTTTAAGGATGAATGGGTACAGGATCAATACAGGAACCTTTTTAATGCTCAGGGAATTGAGAATGACAGAATGCAATTCAGTGCTTTTGCATCATCTATCCCTGATCATCTTGATACCTACAGTAACATCGATATGGCTCTGGATACGTTTCCTTACAACGGAACAACAACAACCTGCGAGGCGCTCTGGATGGGGGTACCGGTAGTATCCCTTATTGGAAACAGGCATGCGGGACGGGTCGGTTACAGCCTTCTTTCCCGGATAGGCCTTCCGAGTATGGTAGCAGAAAATGTCGAAAAATATATCGGGATTGCAACTTTTTTATCGAGTGATATTGACCGATTATCAAAATTACGAAAAGGATTGCGAACGACCATAGCCCAATCACCGATCTGTAATGCTATCGGCTTTACCAAAACGCTTGAAAATGCTTATAGAGACATGTGGAGGAGTATACTCAAAACGAGGGAGAGATAATCCTCATCTCTTACCCTTCTCCCACTTATGGGAGAAGAGATAATTTTGGATAATTAGTGCTTGGCCGAAAACACATCATTTTCCGTACAAACACTAATTAATAACTCATTTGACAGTTTTTATGAATATAATCTTCTTCAATTCAGAAACTCTGGTTGCCAGAGAATTGTGCAATGCCCTTGATAAAAGAAAGGATATCAGATTAATTAATGTTAAAATTCCCTTTGCACCACCTCCCGATAGTGTTGAACGAATATTCGAAACTTTTAAAAAGCATACACCTTCTCTTGTTCTCTCCATTAATGAAGCTGGTTATGATATTCAGGGAAAATTGCAGGAATATATCCTTTCATCCGGCTCCTATATTGTTAACTGGTACCATGATTATCCTTTCTATTACCATGAGTTCCATAACCGTGCCTATACACCATCCCCTCAGCGAATTGACTTCATATCCGAGAAATCGTATACGGAGATTCTTGAGAGTAAAGGGTATGCCAGTCACTTTCTACCGCTTGCAACAGATCCGGCATATTTTAATACAAAAAGCCCTCGAGAATTCGAGCGTGATATCGCTTTTGTCGGCAACTCCAGCCTTCATCTCATGGATATCGTCATTAATGAAGAAATGGCAAAAACAATTGAAAATCTTTGTACATTCCATCATTACTTAAAAAAAGCGTATTACAACGATTTTACCACAAACAATCGCGATCTGATTGTAAAAAATAAATCACTCTGGGAAGGTACCATTTCCGTTACTGAGGAGAAATTTATTTTTGCCATGGAATGGATGATTGGGTATCAATACCGCCGTGATTTTCTTGTTGATATCTCACATACCTATAAAGATAATTTTACCCTTTTTGGCGATCTTTACTGGGAACAGTTTGTTAAAGAATCAAAAGTAACACCTGAGGCCTGCTATTACGACAACCTTTGCCATTATTATCGCACGTCTAAAATCAACCTCAATATTAACCGAATTCAGATTCGTACCTCATTTACACAACGCCATTTTGACTGTAAAGCCGGCGGCGCATTTCTTCTGATTGACAAAAGGGATTGCAACAGCAAATTCTTCGTTACCGATGGGACTGATAAAGAAATTGTTGAATATGAATCTCTCTCGCATTGCAAGGAGCTTATTAACTATTATCTTGAGCATGAAGATGAGCGAGAACGTATCGCTGAAAATGGCATTGAAAAAATCCTGAAGAATCATACCTATGATAACAGGATTGAAGAAATAATAGCGGTTAGTAAAAAGGTATGGGGATTATAAAGGGTTGGAGTGACGGAGTATTCAACAATAGAAATCCACTTACTTATTATCTACAGATTGAAAGGTCTCTTTAAGCAAAACAGGAAGTTCAAATTCAATAATATCAGCCACAGCAACCCAGTCATTCTGTTTCTGCATTAAAAACACTGTCTCAAGAGAATAGGTCAATTTCTTCAAATACTCAGGTGGAATAGTACCTGAAAGTAGAATGGGCTGCAGATCCTGTAAACAGCTATTAAGCTTTGAAGCCGCATCGGAATAGCTTCCTGTGCGTGCATACTGGACAATCTCTTTTAAAACAGGATACACATTTTCAAGGTTTGTAATCACTAGTACTTACTCTCTAGAACAACTGGTAACTATCAACAGTTTATTTAATAAATGAATTCAAATCAGCATCCGGTATTTCGGTTAAATCGAGATTAAAAAACTCTCTATTTTCTTTCATTTTTTCTTCAGTCCAATGCCACCATTGTATCTTCAAAAGCTGCTCGATAATAGTATCGCTAAATCTTTTTCTGATTACTTTCGCAGGTACTCCGGCAACAACCGTGAAAGGATCAATATCATGTGTTACAACTGTACCGGCTCCTATAACTGATCCATCACCAATGGTGATACCGGATAAAATTATCACAGAATCTCCAATCCACATATTATTACCAATTGTAACCTCCCCCTTTGTCGTTGTTATTTCTTGTGCTCCGATCCTATGCTGCAGCCTTACATTAATATTTGCTGTATTCATTACATGACTTGCTGTATTTATTTTAACATCCCAGCCGACAGCACAGTATTTACCTACTGTACACGGAGCAAAACCTTTCACCACAATTTTACCGTTTACTCTTGTACCGGATCCGATTGACAAAGGTACTTTTATTATTGAATCCGGATGCAGGTAGATTTGTTTCTCTTTAAGTCGTTCTTTACTGAGATTTTCTTCCCACTTTTCCATAACACCATACCACTATCGTCTTATAACTAACGCGGGGTAAACCCGCAAGTAAGTACCTTATCAGATTCCTTTCTAAAAAACAAGAAAGCAATCTGTAAGGTACTAAAACTTATGAGAATAGCAGCCAACTTTTTCCGGTAATTTTTCTTCTTACATCTTATCAATTAAAATATATTTTAAAAAAGAAAGTATTACCCTTGAATGCAATATTTCCACCTGGTATGAGAATAATATTATATGTGGCAGCCTATTTTACAAGAAGCAATACAGTTGCATAAAAATGGTTCGTATGATAAAGCAGAGAAATTATACCTCAAAGTATTATCGATTGCTCCCGATCACGGTGATGCCCTTCATCTGCTTGGATTACTCTATTCTGTTACAGGCCGGGGAAAAGATGCCCACCACTATTTAGAAAAAGCTGCCTCGCTATTTCCGGACAACCCGCTTTTTCTTTATGATCTCGGTGTTTTCTACTATAATATCAGCGAGTTGGAAGATGCTGAGATACAGCTAAATAAAGCTATCTCATTACAACCGGATCATGTACCGACACTTTTTTACCTTGGTAATGTTGCTAGAAAAAAAAAGAACTATCTTAATGCAGAAAGATTTTACAAACAAGCATTCTCCTATAATCCGGAATATTATCCTGCAATATGTAATTTAGGTACTACTTACAGTGAATTGACTCAATTTGACGATGCAATAGCATGTTTTGAAAAAGCTCTTTCCCTTGCACCCAGGCAGATGGAGCCATATAACAATCTTGGACTTATTTATGCAAAAACCGGTGAAATCACAAAGGCTCTTTCCTATTATCGAAAAGCACATCAGTTAAATTCGCAGGAGCATCGGATATACAGCAATATTCTCATGTATAGCCACTATCTCAGCAATATCTCAAATGATGAAATGTTCTCCCTTCATCAACAGTTTCAATTAAAATATCAACATCTCTATACGGAAAGTTCATCTCAAAAAAGAATAGTGATTAAAAAAGAAAAGCTGCGAATCGGCTATGTATCAGCTGATTTCAGGATACACTCCGTGGGTTATTTTATTGAACCGATTGTCACCTCTCATGATAAGAAAGACTTTGAGATATTCTGCTACTCTGACACAGCAACTCCTGATGAAACTACAGAGAGGATTCGAAAAAATGCATTTGCCTGGCGATCGATTTACGGAATTGATGATAATTCTGTTTTTTCCAAGATTCAGGAAGATAAAATTGATATCCTTGTTGACCTTGCCGGACATACTGAAGACAATAGATTACCACTTTTCCTAAGAAAACCTGCACCAATTCAGGTTACCTATCTTGGTTATCCCAACACAACCGGCCTTGAAACAATAGATTATAGACTGACTGATGCATTAGCAGATCCTGACAGCAGCGACAAATTTTATACAGAAAAACTTATCCGGTTGGAAACCGGTTTTCTCTGCTACCGCCCTCCGGACGTAATTCCGGCAGTGAATGACTCTCCAGCACTCAGAAATGGGCATATAACATTCGGCTCGTTTAATAATCTGCCAAAAATCAATGAGGCCACTATTAAGGTCTGGGCTGATATACTTACTAATGTACCTGATTCGAAACTATTTCTTAAAACCAGACCATTCAATGATACTACCGTCAGGAAAAAGTATGAACAACTATTCATTAAACACGGCATCTCTGTAAATAGATTAATTTTCAAGGGACATAATGCTTCAACCTCAGAACATCTCAATGAATATAATGTCATTGATATTGCCCTTGACCCCTTTCCTTACAACGGCACAACAACAACGTTCGAATCACTTCTTATGGGTGTTCCTGTTATCACCCTTGCAGGAACTTGTCATGCGGGCAGGGTTGGAGTAAGTATTCTCAATAACTTTGGCATACCAGAACTGATTGCTCATTCTAATAAAGAGTATATCGAAGTAGCTATAAACATGACAAAAGATATAACAACATTAAATAAACAAAGACAAAATCTACGAGATCGGCTCCTTAAATCGAAATTATGTAATGGCAAAGAATTTACAAAGAATCTTGAAAAGATTTATAGACAGGTTTGGAACACTGCTCGAAACAAAACTAATTAGTTTCTGTTCGGAAACTACGTTTTTTGAAGTCATTCCGGCATTCTTTTAGCCGGAATCCAGCTTTTTTTATTGTTTTAAGGCATGGATTCCCGCTAAAAACATGCGCGAATGACGTTTCCGGATAAAAACAAATTAACCATCAAAATCATACCCTGCAAGAAAATCATACTGTTGTATTCGTTCCTTAACAAGGTTAATCAGCTCCTCCGGCCACTTAACGTCCGTTCTCGTCACATGCGGTTTTTTATAAAGGAGTGCTGAGCATGACTGAAGGTAATCATCATACGGTTCTTGTTTAAGAAAATTGCAGGTAGCTGTTAATGTTTCATGCGGATTATTTAAAAGCGATTCATGTCTTACTGTCATGAAATCCTCCGCCGGGACACGCTCCTGCAATGCAAGTATAGCTTCACAAGTATTAAAAAACAAACCTATGCGATTTCGGAGACTCAACCCACTCCGTAACGTCATCGTGCTTATTACATCAAATGGATTTCTGGTACAATGGATATATTTTGTTCGTAAACCGGATATGTTGTCAATATTACCTAATAGGTTAGGATCAAGATGTAGTATATATGTTGCAATTAAATATAGCTTATCACCAATAACTTTTAATTCTTTATGCTTACCCTGCCATTGGCCTGGGATACTATACTGATATTCCGTCCATTTCTTGCCTGCCCGGGCATGGTTGGCGCAATTTCTAAGAATAGTATTAAAAATATTTTCCCGTGTTTCACCCTTTTGAAACATATTCGGCGCTGCAGATTCATTTGAAATTGCAATATTCGGATGTGCATCTAATAGAGAACCGAGTAAGGTTGAACCGGTTCGGGAATTGCCTACAATAGTACAAAAGATTTCCAACGTGTCAAATTCCATGATAGTATTAACTCCAATAAAACTACCTCTGTTCTAAAATTGCTACTATACTATTTTTTAATTAAATAATATACACTGCCCCTATCCTCTAACCTGCTATTTCCTTCAAGTTCATTATAGTGTTTATCAATGACATTATATCCTAAATTTTTTATTAATTTATCAAAAGATTCTACAGAATATCGGTTTCCCCAAGACCAACCAGGAGCTGGTGATTGATAATAGTCTTCATCACAACTTGCGAGGGAAACAACCGTCTGAACAATCAAATATTTTTTAGCCATGGCATAGGACATTTCTAATATCCCTTTAGGTTGGGGCACATGGTATAATCCCCCAATATTGGCTACTATATCTGTTCGATTAAATTTTGATTCAGGAGTAATGTCCTCTTTTAAAAAAGTAACATTCTCAAAACCAAGTCGTTGGGCAATATCTTCCGCATATGCAAAATGCTCACTTTTATTATTATCAATGCCATAACATTGTGAACACCCAAGTTTGGAGGCTATTAGCGTAAAATAGCCATCCGCACAAAACAGCTCTGAAAATGAAACTTTATCCTGAATCAGATATTTTGATTTAGCTATTGCATGAGAGATATAAGCTACAAGAATAGGAAATTTTGATTTCTGATTCTTAATATATAGTCCGGGTATTTGCTCATTTTGAACGCTGAAGAAACTGTAATCATGATACAATGGCCCTAAATCCTCAAGGACATTTTGCTTTTCATTCTGTATATTTTGTTTCACAGATTCTTTGCCTCCAGATTTAACTTTGGTAAACCCGCTAAAACTTTTAAAAGCAATCTCCCTCTATTTATCTTGCACATTCTGTGAAGTGGGTATGGTTGCATTAGAGTAA
Source organism: uncultured bacterium (assembly GCA_965372145.1). Classification (GTDB taxonomy): domain Bacteria; phylum Fibrobacterota; class Chitinivibrionia; order Chitinivibrionales; family JANQEN01; genus CBDVBE01. Next base: position 15,278 of record CBDVBE010000065.1, read on the forward strand.
CTTCAAGAAACCATATTTTGACCATTATTCACGTTTTTTAAAGATTTGTTCTGTCCCGGGAATTTCTCCAAAAATTGTTTGCGATAGCTCCATTAAAGTAGTATCAAAAAAAATCTCATAATAAAAAGGATCATTATTAAATTTTGACATGCTTTTCCAGTTTTTTTTCTGAATCAAAATACCATTTTATCATTTGATCAATCCGATTAACAGGCCGGTGGTGGGAAAGAGCATATTCCTTTCCAGCTCTTGCGATATCTGCTCTTTCTTCCTCATGTTCAAGATAATACCGGGCCAGGTCCACCGCTTTGAAAAGAGAATCCTGATCAAGGGCATTAAATATGATACAATGTTTTTGATTTACAAACGGATGTCGTAAAGGGATCCCTGTTGTATCCATAAACACCAGTCCACCGGAAGCAAAGGCTTCCCAGGTTCTCGAATCACCATCCTGCATGTCGGGAAAGGCGGTAAATACAATTTTTGCACTTTTAAGCATTCTGATATACTCTACAAAACCGTTATTTTCCTTAGGGGCAAAAATTGCCCTTCTCCCGGTTTCACCATGCATCGTTATGGAGCCGATCAGTGAGTCAGGAAATTTAGCAGCATTAAGTACCAGATAAACACAGTATCGTCTGATTGCCTCCTTTTTATCCGATCGAATCAAATAAACAACATTTTTATCTTTTTCCACAGGTTCATCAATAGATAAATATTCATCTAATACACAGTAATCAAGAGGCATTATTGGAATGTCTGTATCGGGCAGCGGTTTTCGTTCTATCCCCTCCAGCCAGGAACGTTTATAGTAGGCGCCGCATATATTCAATCGATGATAGTCAATGGTGCTTGAGTCCTTAAAATCATAATAAAGAACTTTTTTCCAGAGATTAGTATCTGTTAAAAATTGATCAACTGCAGGATGGTTATAAAAGAGATCTCCGCTTCTGAAAATAAGATCACATTCTAAAAGATCCTGTAAAAGATCAGGTGACTTATTAAAGACAATATTGCCAAAGCTGATAAACGGTTTACTAAGTGCTACTGATAAATCAGGATGGCTCAAGAGCCCCTGAGAAATCATATGAGGATATCTGCTGCCTTTATCAAAGAGGTGAACAGCTCTCAATTTCTGCATAGATTACTTTTCAGATAAAATTATATAAAAAAACCTACTTTCAATCTTTCCTTTTCTCTTCTCCGATTTTCATTAACTTAGAATGATACTCAGGTGACAGCCATCCATAATATTCCGGTGATCGATGGATGTGACTGAATCGTATACCCTTAATAACCTCATACTCTTTCATCATTTCCCTTGCAGGGTGTTCATCCATTGGAACATTAGTGGCTACGCCGTGATGAAACTGGTGGAAGGTAGCTTCACCCAAAAGCATGACAGGGGTAAATTTTCTATCTGTATGCACTTTATTAAACAGGTCATGATTGATTACACCACCACCAGGACTTTTAAACCTCTCATCAAAACCACCAAGGCTTAAAAAATCTGACTTCTTCATTGAAAAGCAGTTACTCTCAGTTATTTTTGAATAAAATCCATCTTTACTGGACTCAGCAATACTCGAAATGGTAAAGAGTTCATACCCATTCTTCTGCCAGTTCACCTGCGACAACAGTTTATCCTCAATCTCCTGATTATACCCTACAACCATCGTATAGTTTTGGAGATGAGGCCCTAAATGCATACCCATGGTATAAATAAAAGGATGATCATGCAATTTTGCTGCAGCCAGTGTATATTTTAAAACACCCGGCGAAAGTATTCTAGCCCCATCAATACAGCACATGACCAATTCAGTTTCTACTTTGTTTATGGCATAATTTGTTGCAACCGCTGGTGACGGAGAGGTTGCTTTAAAGTATTCATAATGAAAATTTTCTCCTAGACCTTTTACCCATGCTTCATCAAGAGGTTCTGTTGAACCATTTTCAATTACAAACACGTTATAATCAGAACTAGATACTGCCTGTTGATAATTAGCAGACAGGGAATGGAGGGTCCGCACCGCTTCACGACGCATATTATAGAAATTTATAACAACGGTAATTTTTGCTTTAGCTATTGAATTATTCATGATAGAAATTGCTTTGTGTAAATGTTTTTCATTACTGTATATAATTGAATAATATCTTTAGGAATTTCTTCCTCATTTTCAACAGCATTCTGTTTTTTAAGCGATTCATCAAAAAACTGCTCCTCACCTTCCTGCTGGATTCCAGGCAGGCCCAGATAGGTAACGGTGCTTTTTATTGCAGCATTAAATTCTTCAGGCGAGACATCAAATGATAAAAGGGGAAATTCTTTCTGCTTAAAGTATAAGAGTAACTGAGCATTATATCTTTTCCATAATTGCATTCCATAATTAATGGGCATTTCCGGAGTACGAGCATGGAGTGACTCTGTTACTAAAAGAGGATGCCTAAACACACCAACCATTTTGATATTGGTTAAAGCGTCAAGCCAGAAGGGCAGGGTAATTATAGTCCTCGGATCTTTGAATCCCCACATTTTTTCTTTACTGCTGATAAAATTATTTATAATCCTGTCCCGATCATTTACTAAAGTCTCATCCCATTGAATAGTTTCCGGAGGGGTATACCAGTTCCCTCCATTGTGAATTAACAGCGCATTATTAAGCTCCATAATTTCTTTGTTTTCACGATTACCCTTAGGATTATGAGGATTTTTTTCGAATACTTCCCCGAGAAACAATCCATTCTGCTGGAGAGAACCCGCGAGGCTACTGGTACCACTGCGATGCATACCTAATATTAATATTGCGGTGGATTGGGATATCATGAATTTTCCTTTGTTTTATCTACAATTAAAATATATACTTAGAAAAAAATTACTAAATTATTAATAGACTTCAAGTTAAAATCGAAAATCAGAGTACACTTTTTCTGAGTCCTGAGAACCTGCATTAGAAATTTCCACTACTAGTATCGCAAGTTCAGATGGCTAAGTCACTTTAAAGATTTATATTTATTAATCCGATATAAATACTATAAGGTCTACTGTTTCACTCCTTTTGGTTGGGTAACTTTTAATGAGCAATCTGGTATTTACCTTTATTTTCAATGGATATGACACTCTCAAAGATCCCACTGTAATAACACCGGGGTGGGATTATATATTTTTAAGTGATAAAAAGGTAGGCTCAGATATCTGGATACCTGTTGATGTTTCTGAAAAAGTAAAACACATTAGCGATCCAAAACGTAAAGCATCTTTGATGAAAATAGAGCATTACCGTTATGTGCCTACCCATTATGACCTCTGTATGGCACTTGATGGATCAATGTTGCTTAATACTGATTTAAATAAATTTATTGATCAATATTGGAAAGAAGGAACAGATCTTTTAATTGCAAAACATCCATACAGAAAATGTATCTATGAAGAAGCTGTTGTTGTTATTAAAGCAAAATATGATTCTGAAGATACTGTTTTCAACCACATGAAACGTTATCGTCAGGAAGGATATCCCCGATATCATGGTCTCTATGGAACACGAATGATGATTAAAAATAACAGGAGTACTAAATAAATTTTTTTCATCAATTCGGTTTCAAACTCATTAAATCGGAAAGCCTTAACAGCAAATTGGTTTCTGATAAAATTATTGATTGGTATGTTTTAAAAAGGGTTATTTGACAGAATTTGATAGTAAAATAAAGACAATTTGAGTATTTTATTTTTAAGAACCCTTTTAAAAATTATCCTATGGAACACTCACTCCAAATTTTTACCGCCTCCTCCGGTAAGCCATCTGCCCGAATCATTTTTGATGATGAAACTGTTCGTCATTTACACTCAACGGTAAAACCCGAAGCTGAAGCACACTATTACGAGGATTTATCCTTCTGGGGAAACATTATAATTTTTACCGGGGTTGGCCTTGGGTATCATCTAAGTAAAAAGATAAAAGAGATTCCCCCTTCAACAATGCTCATTGTAATAGATTACTACGATGAATTACTCAATCATACAATTAATACCATCTTTCCTGATTTTCCAAATGAAATAATAACGGTCTCAGCTTTAAACGCTGATCAAGAATTAACCAACCTAACCAGTAGAATTAAAAGCGTTACTTCTCCATGTATCCAAACGATCAAACATCCTGCTTCATTTGATATTCATAAAGATTTTTATGAAAACATCCTTGCAAAAGTGTATGGACCTGTTACTCACCAAAGTATAGGGAAAAAATCTTATAAAAAGGGGCTTCTTTTATATGGAAGATTCTTTTTACAGGAAGAATGCCGCAGGGCACTTCAGGAGAAAACGGGAGAAGAGCCTATTATTTTCAATTACGAAGAGATGCAATCTGATTTGGTGTATGAATCTCAACTTCAGCAAATAATACAAAAGGAGAAACCTGATTTTATCCTCTCGATCAATATGAAAGGTTTTGATGGTAGTGGTATCCTGAGTGCATTTTCAGTATATTTCGGTATTCCAGTCATTGTATGGTTTGTTGATGATCCGTATCCTATACTCTTATCTCAGAGTCACTATATCAATAATCAGATGGTCGCCTGCTGCTGGGAAAAAGCATACCTCCCCTTTCTTGCTAAAAAAGGATTTACCAAGGTAGCCTACCTTCCCCTGGCAACAGATGCATCTCTCTTTTCCGGATCTCCCAAAACCTCTCCCGGAACATCTCTAGGTTTTATAGGTACCTCAATGGGAGATTCATTTCTTGTTGACATCAGAAACAAGTTTCTCTGGTCTGACTCACTCATACCTCTTGTGGAAAAAGCATCGGATACACTTCTTAGAAATCCTCACATAAATATATTTACCATTATTAAGAAGAGTATGGAAGAAACGGGAATAACACTCCCTTTCTCCGATGACCGTAATATAACCTGGCTCTGCTCTTATACTATTCATACTGCGAGTATGAAAAAAAGAAAACAGATTATCACCTCTTTGATACCATCAGGAATAGAACTTTTTGGCGATGCTCAGGGATGGAAAGAATTATTAGGCGAATACATTAAAACACACCCTGATCTGGACTATACTACACAGCTTTGCACGAATTACCAAAACATAGCAGTAAATCTGAATATTACCAGTTGCCAGATGCCTTCAGCTGTTAACCAACGGGTTTTCGACATTCCAATGGCAGGAAGCTTTGTTATCTCTGACAGGCAGAAAGATTTAGAAGAACTCTTCGAGATTGGAAAAGAAGCTGTTTGCTACAAAGATATTATGGAATTAAGGGATGTAATTAAATTCTATACTGGAAATAACACTGCCAAAAATGAAATTATAAAAGCAGCACAGATACGAGTTAAAAAAGAGCATACCTATTTTAATCGTATTACTTCACTATTGGAACTTTTAAATAATTAGTGCCTGGCCGAAAACGTCATTCCCGCATGCTTTTGGCGGGAATCCATG
>CBDVBE010000066.1:0-20614 GCA_965372145.1 uncultured bacterium
CAGTACCGGCGGTTTGAAATTAAAGATGCACCTTTCAGGAACAACCTGCCCTGCAGCAGTACGTTTCTATACCAATCAAGCCTCTGATGTAAAGTTCACTAATTCATCTGAATTCTATGGCATTTTTATCCTGCCTAATGCCCATGCAAATGTGGATATGCTATCTGAGGTCAATGGGGCAATCTTTGCCAAGAGTATATATGTGAATTGGGATGCTATAATAAATGGTATTGCGGATCAATCATGGGCAACGGAGACCTTTATTGTAGATGCGACAATTCATGAAAATGACGGCATTAATTATGATGCACAGGGTGATGACGGAATAATAGGGTATGGGCGTACATTTGATGGTGACAAAGATTATATCGAATTTGTCCATAAATCCAGTCTTGAAACACCCGATGCATTCACCTTTACAGGATGGATAAAACGGGATAGGGAGGATATTGAGGAAGCTTTTGCCGAAAAATATGATGGTAGTGTAGGTTGGAAGATTGGATTTGACGGTATGAATAAGCCTGTTTTTACTTCTGGATTAGGTTCGCTACAGTCTGGTTCTGATATTCTTTCGGGTGAATGGAATCATTTCGGTATGATACATGACGATGAAAAAATGATAATATATGTCAATGGAGAGGAGTCTGCTGTTGTTGAAGGTGCTGATTTATGGGGTGGTGCCCCATCTTCTGCTTTGATGTATTTTGGAAAATGGGACACTGATTCATGGTTTAATGGTTCAATTGATGAATTTAGAATATCAAACAGACAAAGAACCAAAGATTGGATTAAATTTGCTTATGAAAATCAGAAACCATGTCAGAAAGTTGTCATGATTCCCCCACTTGCTCCAGAAAATATTGTACTTACTCAAACATTAAATACCAATGTTCAGATTGAATGGAGTGTACCGGATCCCTGCCTAGAATATTTGGAGGTTGAACGGAAACTTGCTACTGAAATAGACTGGACGGCAATTGACGCGGCCTCTGCATCAGCAGGTGTTTTCAATGATAATACCGTAGAGTGCGAAAATGATTATCTGTATAGATTCAGGTATAGAGACGGTGTTGCTGTATCAGAATACACAGTAGAATATCCTATTTCCTTATTGGCTTGTGAGGATGAATGGCCCAATGATTTTAAAGCAGATTTAATATATTCCGAAGAAGTGGATCTGGTTTGGAACGACAATGCTACAGGAGAAACAGGATATGAGGTTCAAAAACGTTTAAATGGTGTTGGTGATCCATTTGCCCAATACACTATTACTCCTGCAGATGTAACGAATGTGAAAGTTGAAAATTTAACCTGTGAAACATCTTATGATTACCGCATGAGACTTCTTAAAGGCACTCATTTTTCTGAGTGGTTGATGTTAGAGGATTTAATGACTGATTACTGTGATCATACACCTGAAGCTCCTTCCGGTCTTTCTGCAACAGTAGAAGAGAATAATGTTGTATCCCTGACATGGAGTGACAATTCCTCAGATGAAGAATACTTTATTGTTTATCGGAGAATTAACAGTAGTCAATATTTTAAAATTATTGATTTGGTTACAGAAGATATTACCGAATTTGATGATGTTACTGCACCATGTGGAGTAACTCTTGAGTATGCTGTGGCAGCATTTAACAGTGTTCCTGGAGGTGGTTTGTCTGAAGTGAGTAATTCTGTTCAGGTTACAACTAATCAATGCATACAAGATGACAGCAGAAAAATGGTACGCATTGCCTGTTTGATTCTTGACAACCTTGATCAACCGGTAAATGATAATGAAGCGGACATTACGATAAGGCTTTATACCGTGCCGACTGGAGGAACCGAGGTTTATACAGAGGCATTTTCAGCAGAAGTGAAGCATGGATATGTATATATGCTTCTGGGAACGACAGGTGATATGGTTTCTGTCCTTCAGAACTACAATAATTTATTCTATGAAGTGTCCTATGGTGGCATTCCGGTTATGCCGAGATTTATGCTTAATGCTTCGGCAGATGTGGTGCATAATAATTTTATGCTGCGTGGAGATGGCTCTCCTGTTGGTAAGGTGGATGCTGTGACGGGGAGTTTATATCTGAATACGGTAAATAAGAAGCTTTACTTTAAGTACGGCCCATCGGTAAGTGACTGGAAGGCAGTAGAATAAACATCGAGTAATCAGTTATCAGGAAGTGAAAAAAAAATAAGATAATTACATATAGATAAAAAAAAATAAAACTTAAAAGCTGAGGTATTATATGCAGAGTAAAAATGTAATACTGAGAAAGTTGTTGAAAAGTGCACTTGCAGTAAGTTTGCTTTTCAGTGTGGTGTTTGCACAGGGATTTACCGATACCCATAGTGACGGTTCTCTTTCTGGGTGGACAATTTCCGGCAGTCGTAGCTGGTACGAGTCCGGCGGTGTAGCATCGCCATACAATGCCAGTAATTACCAGGGATTTCTTATCAATGATTATGCCTGTGCTAATGACGGCACCCTGGAAGTGAGGATTACCGCAAACCAATGGAATGGTAATACCGGTGGTGTAGTATTCCGTTGGACATCCTCAACATCCTTCTATTATGTTGCTTTGCTGCCTGCTAACAGCACCAGTAATGTTGTCAAGTTTTGCAAAAATACACTAAGCTGGGATGCGGGTACAGTTATTGCCTCCGGACTTACAATGGGTACAACCTATACTTTGAAAGTTGAACTTTCCGGTAGTAACTTCAAGTTTTATATTGATGGTACTTACATCGGCCAGATAGATGATAGTGACCATCAGTCAGGCGAGGTCGGGTATGGGTATTCCAACAACTATAGTGACTATATTGATTACAGTGAAATAACCTGGACAGAAGTTGCGAGTAATTCTGCTCCTACGGATATTTCACTATCCCCATCAGATGTGGATGAAGGACAACCAATAGGCACGGTTTTTGGAACCTTTTCTACAACTGATCCCGATCCATCTGATGTGCACACTTACACTTTAGTGGCGGGTATTGGTGCGGAGGATAATGCACGGTTTACCATTACTAATGATGAGTTAAAAACGGCGGAAGAGTTTACCTATGATCCTGCTGAGCCTGCTTATTCTATCAGAGTTCGGTCGACTGATGATGGTGAAGGAAATTTATATTTTGAGAAACAGTTCACCATCACAGTAAATGAACTTGAAGATTATTCTCAGTGGACCAATGCAATTACAGTCTTTTTTAATACAACACCCACCGGTGCTGATGTTACTGGTGATGTGGTAAATTTTCCAGTAGTTATTCGTCTCAATAGTGCAAATTTTGATTTTTCACAGGCACAGGATAATGGTGAAGATATCCGTTTTGAGTCGTCTGATGGTACACAGTTGACTTATGAGATTGATGAGTGGAGTAATAGCCGGCAGACAGCTACGATTTGGGTAACAGTACCGCTATTACATGGCAATAGTGACCAGGATTATATCATTATGTATTATGGCAACAGTTCTGTGTCGGATAAATCAGATCCGGAAGAGGTGTTTACAACAGAAAACGGCTTTGCCGGTGTATGGCATATGTCAGAAGATGCAGCAGGTTCCGGTACCTTCGATTTGTACCAGGATGCTACTGCGAATAACAGCGATGGAGATGATTATGCTAGTGCTACAGGAAAAAGTGGTATTGTTGGAACAGGACAGGAATTTGATGGCTATAATGATTATATCAATGTGCCGGATTTTCCTGATAATGACTTTAACGAATTGACCATCTCTGTATGGGTTAAGTTGAATCCCCAGTCAGATAGTTATTGGAAAGATATAATCAGCAAAGAAGATAATAATTATGAGAGTTCCGGATTCGGTCTTCGCCATACCTATTACGACCAATTTGTATTCTGTATATACCGAGGCGGCAAACAATTGCTCTATGGTTCTCAAACCGGGTATGTTGACGATGGTAATACGTGGTATCATCTGACCGGTTCTTTTGATGGAAGTGTTCAGAGAATTTATATGAACGGTGCTGAGAAACTCTATCAAACCTTGCAACCGGGCTTGGTAAAAGGTACATCACAGAATCTCAATATTGGCCGTCGGGTGCATGATTCTAATAGAGAGGTTGATGGATATTTAGATGAGGTGCGCATTGAGACCGTTTCACGGAGCGCTGACTGGATAAAACTCTGTTATACCAATCAGAAAGAGAACCAAGCCTTTATATCATTTACCCAGGGACAACCGGAAGTGCCCGCCCCAACGGATTTCACCGCAACAGTAATTGGTGGAACAAATGTACTCCTCTCCTGGCAGAATAATGCAACTAATGAGACAGGATTTGAGATTTCCTATGGTCCTGATGTAGGATCATTACAGTTTTTGGTTGATCTCGGCACAAATGTTGAATCATATACCCACACTGTGGGTGTCTGTGGTCAATCCTATGTGTATGCTATTAAAGCGTATAATAGCTCAAATGAATCTCCTCTGGTAATTCTTGATCAACCGGCGTATACTGAGCCATGCGTACCAACAAGTTTACAGGCGGTACCTGTTTCAGCTTCTGAGATGGGTGTTTCATGGGATGGCAATTCCCCACAATATATTCTGGAATTTAGTATCAGTGGAGCAAATGACTGGACTTTACTGAACAGTGGAACTGCCAAAGCTTATAATCACCAGGGACTACTGTGCAATACCGCTTATGATTATCGCGTAAAGGCTGTAAATCCCTATGGAGAGTCGAATTGGACCACTATAGTGATTGCAACAACGGATCAATGCCTTCTTGAAGCACCGACGGATTTAATAGCAGATAATTCTATACCGGATAAAATATTGTTGAATTGGACTTGCATTTCTTCAGCAGAAGATGGATTTAAGATATATCGTAAAGAGGTCTCAGAAGTATCATATACAGAAATAGGAGTAGTTGGCGTTGATATCACTGTATATAGTGATGAATCTGTGGTTTGTAATACAACCTATAAATATTATGTCGTCGCATACAATGCGAGTACAAGCTCCGGAGCTTCAAATATCGTTGAAGTTACGACACTTTACTGTGGGTCTGATAAAAAAACAAGTGAATTGATCAGGGTGACTGGTATGGCTCTAAATACGGATGATACACCTGTTAACGGAACAAAAATTGTTGTAGTCCATTTGTACAACTCTAAAGAGAGTAGTGCAGTTCCAATATATGATGAAACTATCTCGGATGTTGAGATAAGGAATGGATTTGTGAGCGTACCTGTGGGTTACGGAGATACTTTTAAAGAAACAATTACTAATAACAATACTCTATACTATGATATTATAATTGACGGCGAATCAATATTTGATGATGTATTGCAGAATCTCACAGCCAGTCCTTATACGATAAAGAACACTTTTAATCTTCATGGAGCCGGTTCTCCGATTGGTACAGTTTCAGGCCCTGTTGGCGCTTCTTATGTGGATACGGATAGTCAGAAATTATATATGAAGTATGGTGAAACTGATAATGACTGGGCTTTGATAGGGCAGTAATATTTATAAATAGAGCAGGATGATTTTAATGTGGGTGGTGGGGTAAATCCTTACATGGTTTATCCCAGTGTTATATTTCATTTTTCCTGCAAAGGTTTAAATCGAACCATAACGAATTTCGATGTAAGTTTCCCGGTAAATACCCACGTATTCCACCCCAGGAGTGATTTGTTTTTACTACCGAGCTGAACCGTAGCCAGACCTCGTGTATAACAGCTTACCGCAACATCCCATTCAAGGGGTTGATCCAAATAGAATCTCACCTGTTCTGCCACGGCAGCCAAAGCAGTGCTGTCTGGTAGATACCGTTTCAATGATCGGGATTGGATTGGGCCAAGATGTATGCGGAATGAACCCATCCTGTCGAGCACTTTTCTGCCGACCACCGTACTTTTACCAAGCACGTTGCCGGTTTTATTAAGACGTAATTGCTGTTCCACAGGAATTGGAGCCATCCGGGTAACGCATTGCTCGATAGTTACCGTCGGCCCGGCAAGCGTATCGGCTACTATAGCCCGGAGTCCTTCAGCGGTCTTTACCGGACGTGCAGAAAGACCGGTATACCGTACCTGATGATGAGGAGAGGAGAATTTTTTGCTGAATTTTTCTCCGCTGAAACCCGCAAGATACAACAGCCGTTCTTTGAGGGCTGAATCGGGATCTTCAAAGAGTGAATAAAACAGGTTGTACTTTTTCCAAGCGTAAAACCAGGCTTCATACAGTACACTGTTAAAGGTATCGATAAAATCACGGCTTACCGATAGATTATTTTTCTGTTCATTAAACAACTCCTGGGTATAAAACATCGGCAAAGGCGAGCCGGTGCCATACAGGCCAAGGAAGGTAACAGTCATGAGAAACCGGAAAGGGTCATCCGTCGGTTTTTCAACGTTGCTAACGTCATTATACTGGAAATTAAGCGACAGTTCAGGCCGGACTCGAACGTTGTCAAAGAGTTCTTTTCCATCCTTTTGTAGAGAAATAAGTCGTAATAAACGCAATACCTGGACGAACGAATAGCTGCTGCTGCGTTTACAGACTTCGGTTTCTAAATCAATCTCTTCTCGCCGAGCCGGGGTGGCCATTGTACCACTTCTCCTGATTGTGAATTACAAAGGTCGAATTGGGTAAAAGTATTCATGGAAGCATAGAGTGCCATGAAACGGTCAAGCACTGACGCAAATACATACAGATCACCGGCACTGGCAAAGTGCTGTCCAGCCGCAGTGAGTTGAAGCTTTACCCCACGCATGAGAGCGCCGTGGACTAATCGGTCTATAGGTTTTGCAGTAAAACCGGTAATAGCGTCAATACGTTTAATATTTGAAGCGACATACTGATCGCTGCGTTGATAGTCGAATATATAGAGCCGTAACAGTTCACGGAGTGAATCAGTATCGGCGCTGGGTAGAAAATTTAACGACACATGCGATAAGAAGCGCCATAATTCATTACCACCTGTCAATATGTCGATCTGGGGCGTCGGTGCAAGTATATTTCGAAAATCCACCAGCTCGGGTGACTGGGATGTCGCTTCACAGATATCGCCGATGCGAAGCAGTTCAGGGAGATGACTGTTCGTACAGGTCAATTCAATGGAGAGTATCTCGCGCCGGGGAGTTTCTCCTTCGTTATACGCCAACGACAGGTATACCTGCTGGCTGTTGTCTACAATCGAGTGCGACCGGTGTGTCTGAAAGACACCGGTTTTCCCAGCCTCACTGTATGAGAAGCGATTAAGCGGTACATACTTTCGTCGCTCAACAGTACCCTGTCCGAAACCGATAACCGAGTCTATGGTGTAAATACTGAAATGAGTTCTCTGTCTTCCCGCTGGCTGAATAAGCAGTTTTTCAGCATGATGGTCAATGGTTGTCGGTTCAGCCTCATAGTTGAATAAATTGACAACCGGTGTTGTAAATAAGGTAAAATGTTCAGGTTTCATTGTTGCAGGAATTTTTTCAGTTGTCTCAAGGATAAATTCGATATTAAATGCTGTGCTTTCCTCTATTTGCTGTAATCGTTTGAGGCCTGAAAGTTCAAGAAATAGAAATTTCTGAGGGAGTATAAAGTATTCAGACAGAATACTATACCCCCGGAAGGAATGTCCCGGAGTCGTAAATAGAGAGTTTTCCAGATCAAATCCGGGTGCGGAAATAGAATCCGGTGTCAGAGTAAATGCGGCATCCGGTTTTTGGGGAACGGAAACTCGAATCTGCTTTAACGTTGTCCGCAGGGCCATAAACAGGTTTGTCGCTTCAGCGAAAGAGCCGCCGAGGTAAAAACGGAGATTCTCAATCGCCAATGATGAGAGGTCAACACCTTGCAACTGGAGGGAAACGGTTATTGCTTCTTCCGATGGGGAAAGCCGTTTTCGTGTAACCGCCTTAACACTCATGGGGTACATATCAACGTTCATACAGGTCCTGAAAAGGCACCGTGTTCCTTCTACCGGTGTTGATCCCAATAGCGTATCCGTAGCGATTGGGACGTGTTCGAGTAACGATTCCTTCGGTGTAAATGTCACGATAGATGTCGATGGTATGGGGCGGAGCAGATGGGGAAAAACTACATCGGTAAGGCCATGAATTATTTCGGGGAAATCATCGTCAAGTTTCTGATGGATAAGGCCGCACAGATAGGCTGTTCCCTCGAGAAGGCGCTCGACATCAGGGTCTGCCGATGTTTTACCCAGCAATGGCGCGATAGACGGATGTGCCTGCGCAAATTCAGCTGTGCGTTCGCGGAGGTTTGCCAGTTGCTGCTGATAATACTTATTAAACATGAGAAGGTCTACTCCTATTCAGATGTCCTGATTTTTCCCTCTGAAGAAACTACCGCACTAAATTCAAACTGGACTGATTCATCCCGTACAAATGTAGCCTGAACGGTAAAATGCTGCTCAAGAACCTCATTCGTGCGGGGTTTCATTTTTACGGTTACATTCTTTAATCGAGGCTCATATTTTCGAATTGTCTCGGTTAACAGTTGTGCCATGCTCTGTGAGTTGTCATGGAAACTGGTTCCCTGGGTGAAGAAAATGTCCGGCATACCATAGGCATCATCGATAAGAACCGTACCCTGACGGGTGTTGAGCAGGCACTGGAGATGCTCTAAAATAGCCCGGACCTCACTTGCGGTATCATCAGATTCCAGTTCCTGGTCCTCCATATCAAGATTCCGTATTCGCTCTAATAGCCGTCGATTCATCATAGAGTACCACTATTCCATTTCAGTTAACGCATGGTTTCCCAGTCGATAATAAGTGTGGGCAACTCGTCAGGTATCGCATTTAGCAATGCAAAGACTTCGGTTGCCGCCTTCTGATCTATATCATACACAATACTTATCCATTGCACATTTTTTCTTCTTAAAAGCGCCTGGTACTGCGGATCAAAGTCATCTATAGTAAAATTATAGCTGCCGTCTTTAAATTGTTTGAGAAAGAGCGGGAATCCTAACCGTCCCGGCCAGGTTTGCGAAACCATAAATGACGGGAAAATAATTTTCAGTGAGACATCACCGCAGTTATCGGGGCGGTATAGAAAATCAGCGGTCTGGTGATAATTAAAGTTTTCCAGAACAGTTGCATCTTCAGCACACTGGAGTCGGAGTATCGTTTGATGCGGTGTTTCCTGTGCTTCCGCATTGACCGTAAAGGGTATTGCCTGGAGGGTAACGACATATTCGTTCCTTTTATTGTACCTGATTCCCTGGTTGATAAAATTGAGAAATTCATTGGTAAAGGGAAGAGGGCCTTCAGGTCCGGTCACCGGTTGTAATCCGCCATCCAGTGTTGATTGGATAAAGGGTGTGACCGCGGTATCCTGCAGCAGCTTCCTGACCAGGCCGGTTTCCGGAGCAAACAACTGATCGATCTGCTCATCAGTAGAGCTGCGTCGCAGCGGGACAAGAACGCTGCGTTCCCAGAGATGCTGCAGGTCGGTACCTGCCTGGCGGTATGCAAGTCCGCGCAGGATTGCCAGCGGGCCGATCACAATGTCCCAGAGTAATTCATCCGCACGAGCGCCGAAGAGCCGTTTTTTCAGAGCCATACCGGCACCGTCGGCAAGGCGGTATTCGGTGGCAGCGTCACTCGCCTGGTTGAACAGTCCCTGTGCAAGATGCGAAGCGCCGCCCCGTTGTGTCACGGCGGTCAAGGCTTCGGTAAGAGTCTTATCAAAGTCAATCCAGTCCCGTGCTGCAGCTTCTATAAGACGGCTGCGGGAACTTGCCTCGGTGTCAACGGTCTCTTTTGCTTTCTTACCGATATTTTTAAAAAAGGAGATCCCCTCTTTGGTCTTCTTCTGAATTACCGATGTTGTACTGTCAAGTGCCAGTAATTCATGGGCACGTTTCTCAACTACCGTGAGCATCAGAGTCTGGACAACCCAGCTCGGACGCTGTTCAGTTGACTCAATGGCCGAAAGTTCCTGCTGGAGGCGGTCAAGAAACTGTGAAAAGGGGTCGGCACGTTCGGCTATTGCGGTTGTCAATGTCTTGAACCGGCTGAGCTCCTGCGTATGAAGGAGCCCTTCGTAAAAATGCGCGGTAAAGGTGCGCCACCGGCGGTAAAACTGCCCGGTATACCACCGGTGAAAGATATTACGTTGATAGGCAAAGGCGTTCTTTGCAGCCGGATCGGTAATCGCAGAATCAATATGCGCGAGAAAGGATTCGATTCGTTTCCGTGCTTCAGCGGTATAGGCTCCCTCGATCCGGATGGCCATATTCTCCTGATTGATGCGGGAATATTTACGGGATATCCAACCATATTTTCCGGATTCGGTTTTAATACGAATCCATTTATCAGTTTCTGACTCAACAGTATACTGTGTACCTGTCTTTGCAGCGCCGATGATAGCGGCCCCGGCTGATGGTGATGCGCGGACATTTAACTGCCGAATTGTAACCGATGCCACCTGTTTGCGGCGCCCGAATTCCGTGACATAGGGCCAGAAGTTCTGTAAGGTAATACCATCGATGCCATGAATCGGGTATCGGGTACACCATTGCAGGTTGGCACCCTTATGTTCAAGGAGGGCAGCTAATCGCCTGTAGATCTGCTTCTCAGTTGTCGCTTTTTCCGTATCATATTCCTTATCCTGCCAGCGAAGCCAGTCGCAGTACTGCCGGACAACCAGCTCAATTTCCGCAAGGGAAAGTGCAGGTTGTATAACGGGAATGTATTCCAACGCTGCTGCACGATAGGCCAGATATGACTGATTCTCAGGATCCGGATTCCGGAGCAGACCCAGTTGTGCAGTAAGATACCGAACTGCCTGCATCACCAGCTCTTCAGGGATAGTGCTGTCTGACTTCTGTATGGAAGAGTCAACCGTGGTCTCCAATGGACGATACACCTGTTTTTCAAATGTTTCGAGAAATTGCTGATGCAGTTGTTTCTCAACCCTGCGGCTCTGGCGCAATCCCATCAAGAAGGGGAGTATACGGTGGTTTTCTTTCTTGAGAAACAGCAGTTTTTCCCGGAGTTTCTCAACAGCGGCGACCTGTCCTGAAGCGGAGATTTCGGATGATTGGGTCCACTGTAAAATCCGGTGATTACGGCGGTAGCCCATCCAGACCAGCATGAATAGGAACACCCAGAACAGTGCCCAGCCTCCGAAAACAGTCCATTTTGTTTTTAACTGACGGAGTGTGTATTGAACAGTCGGCCAGTAGAGATTACGATCTGATGGTAATATCCTGCCGAAGAAATCCCGAAGAAACATGCCGCCTGCTATATGTTTCGCTGCCGGGTCTGCTGTCGCGTTTTCCGGCAGGTCAGGTGACACTTTCTGCAGGGCGCTGGAGAAATAGACCCCGCGGAAAAGAGGGGTTTCCAGGTAGACGCTGTCGACAAAAAGTGTTTTACAGAAGGTGTGCAGTCCGGGTGATAGTTCTGCCAGACGATCCGGGAATATCAGTATCTCAGGCTCTGGCGACTGGCCGCTGTTGAGAAGCCGGAACTGTAAATCCTTCAGGTTTTCCTGAATGGTCGCCAGGGCTTTATCGAGCAGCTGATCGGAGTAAGTTGCCTTCTCCATGTTGCTCCATCCCATAGCCTGTCCCAGGTGTGAAGGCGGGAGGGCACGGAAAAATTCAGCCATGCCGAAGACCAGATCCAGTTTTGTGATCATGAGATAAATGGGAAATCCCGATCCAAGAACCTGCATAACCTGATCAACGCGGGATCTGATCTGTTTGCCGACAGCAATAAGTTCGTCTGATGTCGCATTAAGCAGTGAATCTGCGGCAACGGAAGCAATAATACCATTGAGCGGTTCACGTTTACGAAACTTTGCAAGGAGCGAGAGAAATTCATTCCATTCCGCAGTGTCGCGGTCTTGATCGAGCGGTACGGTGTATCGTCCGGCAGTATCAAGAATGACCGCCTCATTAAAAAACCACCAGTCACAGTTACGGGTGACTGCAAGGGCCTGTGTAGTGTTCAAATCAGACAGGGGAGAGGAGAGGCCGGAATTGATAATCGAGGAGGTTTTCCCGGTGCCCGATTCGCCAATAAAAAGATACCAGGGCAGGACATAGAGTGGATTACCGGATTGCCGTAATTTTGAAGTACGAAGGCGGTTGATTGCATCCATCCATTTTTTCTGCAGCCCCTCTAATACTGCCTGATGGGCGGCAGGTGCTTTTTTTATCGCCTGTTTATCGGTACGGATGACACGCTCTACAAATGCTTTTTCCTTCTTTCGAATGAGCAGCTTTCTGATTATGGCAAAATAGCACACTATGAGCAGGATGATAACAAGGATGACAATTGCAGGGAGTTTGAGAGATGGGATAAAGATACTAGCAACTATACAACCGGTAACCAGCAGGAATAGAAAGAGGTAGAATAAAAATTTCAGAATCGCTTTCACTATTAATCCGTTTGTATGAAATCAGTATCAGTTGCCGGAAAACCACATCCGTGCTACTATTGTCAGTTTCGATTGAAACATGATATACAAAAGGGTAAATATCAGCGGCGGTACACTGAGAAGAACCAGGTCTTTAATCTGCCATGCTCTTCTCAGCCGGCCGCGGTTTGTATCACCCATACCATAATACCCGCAGGGAAAGAACACCTCGGGTAAAGCCGTGTTTTTATCACGCAGAATGAGCCGCAGGTTCTGCATGGTTATTTCTCTTCGTACATTTTCTTCACTGTGCTGAAAGTATCTCCCCCTGAATCCAAGACTCATACAAAGGGTATAGACCTCCCGTACGTCATTTTCAGCCTGATCCAGGGTGTTGAGCCGGTTGTAGAATTCAACACCGCCGTTTGCCGTGTGAAAATAGGTGCGCTGCAGGGTCTCCTGCTGCCAGAGATACTTATCCTGCCACTCTGAGAGCAGAACCATTTCATCAGCCCATATAGAGAAGGCAAACAGCGCCTGCAGCCATTGTTTGTCGGTAAGGCCGGACTGCTTTGTCCGTTCTTCGGCTTTGGCAATCATCTCTTTGTAGCGTGCCTGCATATCGGCAGAGCTGAACTGGGCATAGTCGTATTCTTTATTGACTACCGTGAAATAGAACAGTTCGGTGAAAGCATCGAGGAGATGCATGTATTTCTCCGTTATAAATACGAGAGTTTACTAATAGTTACGAATAATGAGAGCACTTTAAAAAGTCTGTCTACCTAGAGTATTGTATTTAAAGCATGTTTCAGCGCAGTAGGGGCACAAAATTTTGTGCCCCTACTGCCATGTTAAATACCATTTTCCCTTGTTGTAAAGGCACAAAATTTTGTACCTCTACTGCCATGTTAAATACCATCTTCCCTTGTTGTAAAGGCGCAAAATTTTGTACCTCTACTGCCATGTTAAATACCATTTTCCCTTGTTGTAAAGTTTTTAGAATGAACTTAATAATAATTTTTACACTATGTTCCCCACCCCATCTGAAGGTGGGGGATAAAAAGCCGCTGTTCACGACCGCATTATAATCATTTCAATTCTTAAATCAGCCGGTGCCCTGTCCCAATAGAGACAGATGCTGCGACTTCTCTGTATTTCAATCCATTGCTCATGGCTGTTTTCCAGTCTATAGCAGAAAGAGTCGGCGCGCCGTGGTATACCGGGAGGAGGCACCTCCATATACTGTACCGGCAGTCCCGGCAGTGCCCGCGCAATGAGCTGGGCTACAGACTCACGGCTTGATATTTTAATAACGTCACGTATAGCGGTAAACACCCGCTCCCGATTTTCCGCGGTGCGGAGAATGAGATAATAACTGGTCGCATTTTCAAACGCTTCCAGCGGTATTGTCACGCTGAAACTACCGCCTTCATCCCGTTCCAGTACAAGGGTGTTCTCCGGGCCGGTTATTAACAGGCGCAGGAGCATGCTGATCAACTCAGATGCCTTGTCAAAGCAGCGTGCTGAATCAAGATGATCATAATCCGGGAGCAGTCTGGTACCGTCAGGCAAGTCGGCGAGACAGCCAAAGCGGTCGGTAAAGGAGCTGAGTTCACCTATTATCTGCCTGAAAAGGCTGAACAGGGTAAATGGATGACAAACCGGCGCAGAAAGATGGTGATACAGCAGCGGAACATATCTGTTGAGTGTCATAAGGCTGAGCATATAGATGAAATAAGCCGGATCATTCTGTGCCCGCATTGAATCACGGGGTACTTTAAACTGTTCAAGCTGTCTGCACGTTGCCAGCATCTGGTCCGCTATTCCCCGTGCAAGCTGAAGAAGCACCGGTGAGCCCGAAAGATTAATAGACGGCGGTGCGTATTCTGCATAGCGGATAAAGCGTTCCCCGGTATATTCAAGTTTCGCTATGGGTAACAGAGAATATTCACCCAGATTTTCCTTCTCCTGCTCGATGAAAAGCTTTACTATATAGTTGAGCCGTTGAACCTCACCCGTTTCCCCGGTGTCATGGAGATCGGGGCTTGCGGGATCGTCATGTGCAAGGACGAATCGCGTTCCCGCCTCATTCAACTGCTCCGGCGTGCGTTCCCGGCTGACATTGACACTGTTTTCCTGTGTGCGTCTGAGTCCGAGATACACAATAAAGGGCTTGTTCGGCTCAGTGGACTCAGGATTGAGATTCCGTGACAGGAGTACCGCATTATCAGGTACCGAGACCCAGGTACCGTCAGGGAACAAAAATTCTCCTTCAGAAAAGGTAACAACATTATTCATCAATGCCTGCTCATCAAAGGTAATACTGCTTGCTCCCCAGAACCATGAACTATTATAGAGCAGGGAGGGACCGGTTAACGACGCGGTATAAAGATCATACTGTTGAAAATGCTGTGGCTGTAAAAACAAGCCTTGATGCCAGAAAAGTGGTTTTTTTGGTTTCATTGTTTAGTATCCATTTCATACATGTTTACGGATGTTAACATTAATCGAACGGTAGTGGGAGGGACACTGCGCATATCTTTGACCGGCAGGAGCCCCAACGATTCAAACATACGACGGATAAGTGTTTTGCGTTTTTCGATAAGCGATGCCTGCACCAGTACATGCGGTGGTACACCATTTTCCGGTTCGTAGTATCCCGCAACAATACCGACCCATCGTGTATTTTCGACTCTGTCAAGAATTACTTTTCTATTTTCCTTCGGTTGGACAATAAGCTGGTCGCGCCCGACAACCGACGGGTCAAATTTATCGACCTTGAGCAATTGGCTGAATCCCTCCTGTGATTTGGTCAGATCGAGGAATGGACCGTTGTCAGTCAGTTGATATACTGCCAGTTTAACCGTGTGGGATTCACCGCCATACAGATTTATCGCCGTATCTGTCTCTATTTCAAGACTGATCCCTTCAGTTTTATATTCCCATGGATTGTAGGGAGGAGGTGCCTGCATGCAGCCAATGATAAACAGTAGACTGGTAATGATCATTGCCGGGATTAGTATTACTTTTATGTGTGGCAAAATATTGCGATATTGGACGATGTTTTTTTTCATGAATAGAATATTTCTTGCAAAAAAGTAATCCCTTTGTTATCAATAATTCTGTCTATAGAAACAGTTACGGCAATAATTTTATAAGAACCAAAGTATTGGAATCATCTTCTCTTTTATACTCAACCTCATCCATCACCCGTCGCGTTAAATATATTCCCAGTCCTCCGATTTCACGAGTATCGGCAGGAGCGGTGATATCCGGTTGCGGCTGGGTCAGAGGATTGAACGGCATACCCCAATCTTGAATAGTCACTGTTAATTGTCTGTCAGGCAGTGTAATATCACATGTAACAGAAACATCACCTTTCGTTTCAGGATAGGCATACTTTGTAATATTTACAAGAACCTCTTCACATCCCAGCCTGATATCCACAGATTCATCCTTTGAGAATCCTGCCTTTTCAGCTTGTGTGATTATAAAATCAAGAAGCCGTGTTACGCCGGCGGATTCCGCCGTCAAACGCAGAGACTCCATTCTACCTCAATATGGAAAATGTACTATTACGGTGTTTCAAGACTGTCCCGAATAACAAGAAACGAGTCGAACCCGCTCATTGAAATTACTCTGGTAACAGTGTCCGGCGCACCGGCAACAATTACTTCACCATCTGTGGCAATTTTCTGCTTTGCAAAGATAAGCACCCGTAATCCTGCAGATGATATGATTTGTAGTTCTCTACAATCAAATATGACCTTTTGAATAGGTTGGCCGACAAATGATTTCATCTCTTCCATTAAACCCGGAGCATTTGAGAAATCGAGACGATCAGGCAAAGCAATAGTTACCGTATCAGAAGTAACGTTTATCGAATAAGATTTCATATCGGATTAATCTTTCCCCATGGAGAATCTGGTTAAAAGTTATGGTGTTATAGGAGTTTAAGAAAATGAAACAATAATAAAGTAAAATACTTAATTTAAATAAAAAGTAAATCATCTTTTAGTGAAACACCGCGAATATAGGGATGTTTGATGGCAATATGTGAAAACAAATACATAAATATTGCGGAAGGTATTGAAAAATAGAAAGATACAAAAAAACCACCTTTGGATAGCATCCTAGTAGCTGCATCCTAATGAATGATTGTCGATTCCCCTATTTTCATTTTCTTCTGTCATACCTATATAAATAAAGTAAATTATATACTAACTAGTGCTTGGCCGAAAACGTCATTCCCGCATGTTCTTAGCGGGAATCGGGTTAGAAAAATGAAAAAATTGCTAATCGGTACATTCATAATCAGTATCCTGTTCAGGTCTGCATATTCAGAATGGCCTGTTCCTCCTGCAGGATGGGAGGATTTCTACTTCGGGCTCGTTGATGATAGAAATCATCTGGAGCTGAACTGGAACTATCCCCTGTTATATGAAATACTCGGAGATGCAAAAGGTCAGGGTATTCAGTTTCATTTCAGATACAGATATCTCTGTTCAGGTGTGGATACCGCCACAAACTGGTTCGAGTGGAACTGGGACTGGACACAACCGAGTGGTCAGCAGGTATGGCTCTATGCTGATGAAGCAGACTCAATTGGTCTTCGGCCGGCATGGGTATTTTATTCTCTTCAGGAAGAGCAGGGGGCTGCCGGACTTCTTCGAAATGCGAACGATCTCACCTTTATGAAAAAATATTTCTGGCTCGTGAAATGGACTGCTGAACAGGCAAATGGTAGAAAAGCGGTTTTTGTTATAGAACCGGATACCTGGGGCTATCTGCTTCAGGCGAAAAAAAATAATCCGGATCAATACAATGAATTCAAACCCGCACATGTCAATGATATTCCGGATTTTGATATTCTTTCTGATCTTCCAAATAACATTCAGGGAGTTGGCCGTGCTATTATCCGGATAATTAAACACTATGCACCGGATGCATATGTCGGCATGCACTGCAATCACTGGACCTACTGGCCGGAAGGTGCGGTAGGAAATAAAATGGTCGCATGGGAACGTAAATATATTGACACCAGTGCTGATCATAATGCCGAATTTATAAACAGCCTGATTGGTGAGGACCCCAAAGACCGGGGTGATTTTGTTATTGTTGAAAAATACGGACTCGATGCGGGAGTTGCAGGCCCTGACTGGATGTGGACGGATCCTGAAATGTCAAACTGGGTGTACTGGGTAAAACGGCTTTCGCAGAATCTCGATATGCCTGCCTTAGGCTGGCAGATACCGATTGGCCACCAGGGACTGCCCAACGCAATAAACAGATATGAAGATACATTCATGCCCTATTTTTTCGAGAATAAAGAAGAGTTTTTAGATGCCGGCATTATCGGTATGCTGGTTGGCAGGGGATTGTCTCATGGAACGGATTATTCTCTGACAAAGGGTAGGGGTGACGATGGCTGGCTTTTTCAACATATGGCGGAGTTTGACAAAGGAAGGCCTTATCTCGAACAGACAGGAATTAATAAAAACCAATCAAAAAAATCGAATAAAGACAAGTTGTTATGTTCTGTTGTAAAAATAAATAACCGTTCCGTTATAAAAATTAAACTGAATAGTCATAAAAAAAATTCAGGCTTGAAAGTATCTCTCTATAACCTTGACGGGAAATTGGTAAAAACGCTTCAGTATAAAATGAGTGGTAATAATGCAGCAGAAGTATCAATTACGGTTCCCGAAATAGGTAAAGGTATGTATGTTTTAAAGATTAACGCTTCAGGTGTTTTCAGTACTATGAAGTTTATTCATTAAGCATTCGCACGGGTGCCTGTACCCTGGAACAAGAGCAGAATAAAATTTGCATAACACGGCCTTCAATCAGTGCTTTTAAAGATGCAAGCTAACGTGTTTAACCTCTTTTTATCTCCCGTTTCTTCCTGCGAATAATTTTATACATCTCCCTCCGTTCCCACCGCTGCCATTTCTTCAAGTAAAGGTATGATTTTTCTGCCCGCTTATATTCAGGGCCATGCATGACATTTCGTCCGTTTTTTTTATAGGGTGGAATGGCAATATGAAGCATTTCGTGGAAAACCACCCCTTTGATTGCATACTCGGGTACTTTCGGGTGGTCGTATACACCTGCTATAGTAATGAGACTGCATTTGTTACCATTTGTATCAGTAAAATGTAACTGGTATGATGTTTTTGATGAATAGGTACCCCACCTGATATAACTCGTTAATTGTCCGTTAAAATAGTACCGGTTAATTTCATCAAATAATTCCTGAAGGTCATAGGTTATACCTTTTGTCTTATGAAGAAATTTCTGTGGATCTGTTATGACTCTTCGCTTCGATGTGACTCCCTGTGTGGTGAGGTAATCCCAGACCGTTCTTTCCAGATGTTTTTTTTGCGTATGATAATTCTTTCTGTTCTTTTTCAAACGTGGTTTCTTGAGGAGTGTCCAGGAGATTACTGCCTTCTTAATTTCTTCCGGTGCGTTTCTCAAAAGGGCTGGAAGTACCAGTGATTTTTTATTGTCCGGGGTAGTTGTTACGTGCCAGCTTTTATGAAGCCGTTTGTTAAAAGTTATAGAGAGAGCGGTAATATTATTAGTTTTAATAATATCGTCAAAAGAAGAAGGCGGGAAGAAAGTGAGTTCCTGTTGTATTCCTTTCAACGATGAACCATCCGTTGGGCTGTTATCGGCAGATACCTTTTATATAACCATGATGCAAGCTTTTTCTTTGGTATTTGTAAATAATTAAGATCCTGGTTAAATCCATAGATATAGGGATACCATTCCAGTTTCAGTGGGTTTTGCCAGGGAACAATTAACTCATCCCACAAGTCACCGAATGTATCGATTGCTTTTTGAGACAGCTCTTTTTTATCAGGCAGATAGAATGGCGACCAGAAAAATTTCCTGATACGATAGAAGACTTTTGATACGCCAAATTCTTCAGCGACCTGTTCCCATCCTGCTTTCGTAGCTTTTTTATTAGTAAGAAAATTTGCAAAGAGTGAGAGGAGGAACGTATCTGTTGCGAAGAGCCCCGTGGGATTGATAAGTACACCCTTTACCCTTTTCACAACACTCTCCTCTCTACCGAGGTATGGCCCGACAAAGAGGCGGTGGGGAGCATAATCGTTTGCATAGAGATTGTCCCATATAACAACATTTCCTCTAAAGAGTTTTATAATGTCACCGCATGTCTGTTGATTTAATTTTTCCGAGACGACCTGCGGGCCTGTCCACATGAGGGGGACAGAGCGGGGCATGATTCCGGCAAGATCCTGGATATACTCGCAGTCAACCGCTTTCCCTTTGACAAACTGGTCGGTATATATTGTCGGGCAGAACCAGAGTGTACTCTTTCTATTCATGTTCCGCAGGTCGGCAAGCAGTTTTTTTATCAGCAGGCCGTGAGCCTCTCCAAGAGAGGAGAATGCGTGCGCGCAACTTGCAGGAAGGTCTTCGGAAATATCATCCATGAGCAGCGCAACCGTATTAATTCCCATCTTGAAATAGATATGGAATTTCTTCAAGAGCAGTGCATAATCTTTTTCAGAACAGTAATCGTATGACAGACCTGGTGCAAGAGCGGGAATAACTTCAACCTTTTTTCTTTTTCCATAGGAGGCGAATTTCTTTAGTCTCTTCTGCCAGGTGAGAGGATACATCTTCTTCCATTGCACGCGGTGATACGGGTCTTCTTTAGGGGCATACAGAAATACATTCATTTTCAGTGTGTTAAGATGGTTAAGCATGCCAAATCGTTGTTCCCAGGATAATTCTCTACCGTAGTATCCTTCAATATAACCGGAATATTTCAGCATGGTATTTCCTTCCAAAGGAGTTAAAAACTTTCAGCAAGTTTTTTATTCGCCAGTTTGAACCGCGGATGATTTGGTGAAGCACTGTAGACTTTTTTTAGATTGTTCCATGCGGTCATGGCTTGAAGACGAGTTTCTGAGGATGGTGATATACGGTGATGTTCATCATGCACCAGTGCAGTGTAGTAAAGCGCATCATTACGTATAAGATACCGTTTCTTTATGGCACTGGGTTTGGTAAGCGCTGCTTCATAGTGGTTTAACGCACTTCTGCTTCTTCCGGCAGCAGCTTGAATGCGGCCTTTCAATAATTCGACGAAAGCATCGCTGCTCTGAAAAGAGGTGGCCATACTCCGTGCTTTGGAAAACTTCTTCGTTTCAACATAGGCCCAGAGCAGATAAAGTGACTTTTTAGGGCTGTTTCCCGAAGCTGCTTCAAGAGCGGTGACAG
>CBDVBE010000067.1:0-20544 GCA_965372145.1 uncultured bacterium
CTAGTACCATCCACGGTAAGTTTAGCAATAAAGAGTCCATGGTTAAGATTTTTAAGAGAGATTGTTTTTGCATTTTGTTTTACCGAAATATCTTTAATAAGCCTGCCCGTTAAACTATAGAGCTTAACTGACGCACTATTAAAATTACCGTTAATATTTATATATAGCATCTTAGCGTTATTCATATTTATGGATAGTAAACTCTTAAAGGCTTGCGATGCTAATTTTTTAGAAAGAACTCCAACAGAAAGCCCCTTATCAAGATCAGCATGAGTAACGATGTTCGCATCACCCCGCTCTCCCCTAAAATCCAAGGTGAACTTTTCAAGCTCCGGTACAGGATATTTTTCTTCGAGTCTCCACTTATAGTGATTATAGGCAGTTTCAAACTTGGCACGCCCTGTTGGTTTCGTTACAGTCCAAGTGATATCAATAAAACTTGCATAAGATTGTCCTGCATTAACTGACTTGTATGCCCACTCCATACCCTGATGCATGCGTGGGGTACTCTCTCCACGAAGTTTCATTCCCCACATATCAATACCTTGATGCCAAAGTACCTCAGCCATCGTCTGAGTTGCACCAAAATCCATCAGGTAATGCCCTTTATCACGGTTGACCTCAATAAATTCACCACCCGGTGCAATAGTAAGTTCAAATAGAGATATTTTTTCATATCCACCTGCCACAGACTGCCACTTATGATTTTTAATCTTCTCGGTAAACATGTGGTCATACCCCATATTAAAAAGTATTTCATCATCAAGATAAATACCACAAACCATACGAGAAAGAGCAACAAAAAGAGGTTGATTCTGACCACCATAGCTGCCAAGCCAAGGCAGTGTCATGGGAACAAAAACATCTCTTACATATTTATCAAACTTATTAACATCGCCTTTTTGCCAACCGTTAAAGCCTCCATCAAGATACTTAAGTACTTCTGCCGCAAAGAGCCATTTATGCATTGTATTAGTTGCGTGAAGGAATTGATAGACCGAACCGGCTGTGTCGGCAAGAGTTATATTTTTTGAAGCCCAATCGTTTAGAATCTCTACAGCTTTTGCCCCATAAAGAGAGTCACCTGTAGCGGCCCAATAAACGGCAAAACGATTGACCGCATTACAGTCTTGATCGTAAGGAAGTTTTTCTTCAGGCTTATCCATATTAACCTGAATACGGGCTTGTGGCTTATAATCTAAATTACACGTTTTGCTGAACTTAGGCCAAGCCTGTTTCATTGGGTGATTCTCTTTTAAGATATTTCTCTTTACTCTTAAAATCTCATCATTACTACTCATAAGGCCTGGATGGTTATACTCCTTAGTATCCCAACCTGAAACATTGACAATGGCAAGTTTGTTTCGTGTCTCTTGAGGTGTTCCAAATTTAAAATAGGCACGAAGAACATGGATTCCTGAAGTTGCTACCCATTTATGACCATCTTCCCACTTTCCTACATTATTCCCATCAAAAAGAAGTTGAGGGTTTTTACCATCAAAGTTCTTTTTGATAATAGTAAATACTACCGTATCCCCGGGGTTACACTCCGATGGGGTTGCTTTAAGAATGACTGTAGGGTTAACTGCGAATGTGGCATTAACAAGTGAGATTATTACAAGCAGTATCACTGGTAGTAGATTTTTTTGAGTTTTCATAGATACCTTCTTTCTTAATGCAATATTTAAATTTCTATTTTAACAAAATTTTCTTAGTCTCACTAATTCCATCAACGGTAAGTTTTGCTGAGTACGAGGACTACATCAAATATAAAAACTTACCTTAAGTAGTTAATTTTTTCTCCGAAAGATTCATTGCCTATTTTAACATTTAAAAAATATCTGCCAGAGCTAAGATTTAGGTCACTAAAATTTAGAGAGACGCTTTTGCTATTTTGATAATTTAAAGAACTAACTTTTTTTCCTGAAATGGAGTAAATATCAATATCGATATTTTTATTAACTCTATTGCTAGTTTTTATCGTAACTATATTACTGTTAACTGCAATGTTGTTAATTTTTTTATTGCTACTATTTTTATTATCTGCAATAGCAGTTCCCGCAAATTCATATAGATAGACACCTTTATCCGTAGCTGCATATAAAGAGGTTGTGCTCTCTGTGGCCTTGCTGTTGATATATTCGACTAGCATAGTTGGTTTTTGAGGAATATCACCAAGTTCATTCCATGTTTTATCATCGCTTGTTAAGAATACACCATCGTCTGTTGCTATACAGATATAACCAACTCCACCAATAGTTATCTCTCCCTTATTTGTTGTAGAGATGTGGTTTACTTTTATATTTTGTGGTGTAGCAATTATGGTTGTATCTGATATTGTGGAGGGGACAGTTGTTGTTGAGAGAGATAGTTTATATACTTTGTCCAGAGTTCCCGCATAGATAGCGTTTGAACCAAGAGCGCCAGTAAATGTTTCGAGAAAAGATGTTATATTTTTTTCAAAAAATGGTGCTAGCTTGCTACTATTTCCTGAAGTCAACATCCCTTTTACTGGGATAATTGGGTTTTTGTCATATCCTGAAGCCAAAAAGCTATTTAGGAATTCGGAGTGTTTTATCTCCGAGCAGTAAGGGGTATTATTGCCGAATACATCTTGCGGAATAGTTACTTTTTTAGGGTCGCTAAACTGTGGCCAGAGAGATTTAATAGGTAGGCGAGTAGCCGAGAGTAGATTGTTTTTGCCTCCAAAAAGAAGGGTGTCATTGTAATATCCAATATTTTCAACAAACATTGCATATTTAAGTGGCTGAAATACATAGTATGGCTCACCATTCAACATATCTAATCCAATATATATGCCATCAGAATTTGATCCGCCTGCATTTGTTGAAAGAATAATTTCACTACCACTACCTGCTATACCTGCTATAATATCTGATATCGGAAGGTCTGGAACTCCTGCTAGTTTAATCCATTTTTGACTCATATCCCCATAGATATAGAGCCCCTTTTCTGTGCCTGCAAAAATATGATTGCCTGTAGTGTACATGCAGTTTATCTTTAAAGAGTCTAGGCCAATAGACTTCCAAGAATTTGCTTGAATTTGAGCTGTTGCAAGAACAAAAAATAGTCCTGCCAAATATAGCGACTTTTTTAACATAATATTCTCCTTTTTGGTTTTTATTTTTCTCTATCTATCTCAACCGTAGAAGTAGATCCGGATTCTACCTCTATTTGTTTGTGATAATTTTTTATTTATATCTTTGACTGTTAATGTATCGTTTTTATCTTGTAGCTCCATTTTTTCGATATGGAAAATATCGTATTTACCGTGTGGGATATCTTTGAACTCAAACTGTTCAGATGCAAGTTGTACCGTTGTAAAATCAGTTCCGAGTAATGAGAAAAAAGTTTTTTCACCTATTGTTAAGTTAAAAGTATCGGCTTTTATATTTCCAGTAATGTTTCCACTGTTTCGCAATGTGTCAACAATTGTAAAAGTTAATTCTGCAATAGGTACCTTTGATAGTAAAAGTTGCTGACCAATTTGGTTGTCGACAATAATATTGTAACTGCCAGAGATGGGAGCCACAATTAAGTCTTGTTTTATTTGCTTTATCTTATTTCCTGTGACAACTCTAAGATATACCCTAAAAACATGTGTCCCTGGTTCTGCTGTCCAGACATATTTTCCATTATTGGGCACTGTCTCGCCATCCATATATACAGTACGCCCCCAAAATCCCCACTCCTAAAGAACGGCGTGCAAGCCGAAGGAGGGACTTGTGAGGACTTTTTACTGTTATAGTTCGACTTTTGCAATTACCCCCCTTTTAATTATGCATTTATATGACACTGCACCGCATGTGTACTATGATCCTCGGTATCAAACCATAAAACCAATCTATCTTTGTGAACAGTAAAACATTCTTCGAATGACTGATATGACCCACACGGATACACCTTTCTATATTTCTCCATGGCCTCCTGAATCAGTTGTCTTTTTGCCTCTTTAATAAATCCAACCCCCTTAAACACATCATATTTATCTTATTTTTTTGTAAGCATCTTAGATGTTTCATACCATGGTGTTTCCATTTCGCACAAAATATACCAGATACAACACCCTATTATTTTACCACCTACCACCCATTACCAGATATAGACCTTCATATAGTAATATAACACAAACATGACACTTTTTTATATTTTTTTCACACTTTTCTGCTTATATTTTTATAAGCATTACATCAAGTATAAAGTAGTTGTTTTTTTGCCAGCGCAGAAACGAATTAACGAATTGCACGGAGTTTAAAACATGCCTTCGGCACTTTACTGAAATCAACAGCCCTACTTTCTCTTTATCAATCACTCCGCAGTTTAAAAATCTTACTAAACTCGACGATTTCAAAGTGAACCATATCCATAATTTTTCGCTATCAAAAAAAAATCCCCACCGCAGTTTGAACTCAAAGCAAATTTCCTAGGAGGGGGCATTTGAATGATCCAAAGAGATACACCGATGAGGATTTTCCTAACCTCTATTTTCTATCCTGCCTATCTTTAAAACCCTCACCATTATCTGATTACATTCTTTAACTGCCTTAGCGAGGTGCGAGAGATATTCAGGTAAATGGTGAGGATCCAAAAGACCCCCCTTTTGATTATGTATTTATATAACACTGTACCGCATGAGTAGTATGATCTTCGGTATTAAACCACAAAACCAATCTATCTTTATGAACTGTAAAACATTTATCAAATGAGTAATACACCCCGCATGGATATATCTTTTTAAACCTGCCTTTTGCCTCTTTGATTAATTGTATTTTTGCCTTTTCCATAATCCCCTTACCTCCCATTTTCAATACATACATCGTATATTTTTTTACTTTTTCCTAAGCACTATATCAATTTTAATCTTAACCCCTCTATTCTTTCAAAAACAGCAACATATACATAACCCCATATTTTTTAACATGTTAAGCAGAATATATTTTCTCCCTGCACATTTGACCCTCTTTAACAATATACCAAATTAACAGTGTGCTTTTGCATATTAATACATTTTTGTACATTTTTTGCTTATATTTTTGTAAGCACTATCAATAAAGGATAAACACGGGTAATTGACGTTTTTCGCATTTTTCTGCATAGTATCCCTGCCGGAAATGCTGTAAGCAAAAAACATGGATGCACCTAAATTCACTTTTGATATTATAAACTCACCCCTGGCCCCTCTCTTACCAGAGAGGGGAGAATTAGTGTAACACTTTGATGATGATCCAGCCTGGTATTTGGTAATATCTGATGTGTGCCTTTGTGGTAAGTTTGTGATACATTTTCATAAAAACCTCTTGTAGTATTAAAGCTTTTTTATATCCAAATTCTTTAACATTTCACATCTCTTCTATCGCACACACGGCATCTTCACTATATTCACATTATTCCCCACCGAAAAACGGCAGAAATATATACCGTAACTTACTTTGAACCCCGCGCTATTTCTGTGGTTCCAGGTTATCTAATGAAAAAACTTTTTCACTATTTGCTTTCCACCGGCTTTAATTACCATAAAATGAACTCCCGATGAGATATTCCGAAAAGGACGGTTAAACCAGGTATCAATTTTTCCAATTTCTACATACTGAGCACTAGTCTGCGACGAAATAAGCGCCACTATTGCCGTAAATAATATCACAATGATTTTACGCACACACTTCCCCTTTTTTTATCGTACCGCGGCTATCTTTTTAATAACTTTACGACTCCCGCATCGCACCTCGAACAGTGTAACACTCTGATGATTCAGCCTGGCTTTTGGTAATATCTGATGTGTGCCTTTATTAAATAAGGTGCTCATCGAACCAATCTCTTTTCCATCAATTGAGTAAGCTCTGATTGTATACATACCAGTTTCGGGAACCGTCAGGTGTAACGAGCGATTACCATCCTGTCTTATTACGATACCTGACAAACCGTTATCCCCACCCACCTGGAGCATCCCGTTATTCTTAATGTCTGTATTCTGAACATACTGTGCGAGAAGATCCATGAGTTTACCGTCATAGGGACTGATATTTTTCTTTAATACCTGTTTATTCGGACCGATAATATCATATTCAGTATACGAATTAATAAAAGAGCATTTTTCCATTACCGGTTCACCCTCTTTCCCGGGAATGGTCGGATACCTTACGTTCATTGCATTATTAAAACTGGTACACTCTGAATTATTATTGGAACCCCACTGTTGATAAAAAGTCAGAACCAGAAGCGGGCCCTTATTCTGATTGTACTTATCATAAGCCTTATTCATTTCGCCACAGGCGATAGTGCAACTCCCTCAACCTGTTTGGGGCATTGAAAAACACAATACGGCATACTTCCCCTTGTCCAAGTAGTCGGCATAGAGGTTAATCGTATTTCCGTCAAGATCTTTTACTGAAAAATCGGGCATGGTCTGCGCTGTTATCAGAGCGGTAAAACTCAAAAACAGCATGGTTAATTTGTGACACATTTTCATAAAATCCTCCTCTGTTTAATAATTAACACTTCCTCTATCTTGCCAATAGCACCTTAACTATATTCAAATTATTTCCCACCGAAAAACGACAGAGATATATGCCGGGACTTACTTTGTACCCCGCATTATTTCTTCCGTCCCAGGTTATCTGATGGTTACCTGCCGCCATCCTGCTGTTAATGAGGGTGTATACTTTTTTTCCTGCCACATTGACAATTTCGACATTCACATCCAGAGACCCGGTGAGCGTATAGTTAATAACAATTGACGAATTGTACACATTTGCATTAACTATAAAACCACCTGTTTCGGCAGCTACTTTTTTATCAATACCCGTTCCCTGATTATAAAACAAAGCACCCATATCTGCCTGTGTATTATCAGGATCTTTCTCACTCGCCGGGTCACCCTTATCTATACAGGGGGAACCTGTTTTCAAATGAAAATCACCGGATGCAGCATTGACAAACTGTGGATCACTGGTAATGTTCCCGGCGGCACTCAGGCTTTTCGAACAGCAGGTATAGGTTAAATCCAATTCGGCTTTTGAATCTTTGAACCATTCCGAATTACTGTTGGCGGTATTGCCGTACACTATATTGTTATTACCTTCGATATAAGCTGCATTAGAGCCCATCGTAACCAGTGCTATACCGCCGCCGTTTTTTGCCTTGTTTTTTGTAATGGTATTGTTGATAAGCACAACGTCATGAAGCTGTGCACCATCAAAAACCGTTTCTACCTCAACCCCGCCACCATACCCGACGGTATAGTTATTACAAATTATATTTCTTTTCAATAGTACCTTTGTACCACCCTGGCAGTAGACCCCGCCTCCTCCGCAGTGAGCTCAGGTACCATACGTTTTATTATAGGCGATAAAGCAATTTTCAATTACGATACTCTCACCCGAACAGCAAATCCCTCCTCCCGCTTCCCCTTCGCAATTTGTAATACTACTATTCTTAACAACAATGCACCCTTTATCGAGTCGCAGCCCGGCGCCATAATAGTTTGTCGGTGTATGACAATTATCAATAATACAATAATCAAGTATGCTTGAATCCGTGGAATTACCCTTGATTTGAATTCCATCCCAGCGATGCCCGGCCACAGCATCTTTTCGTATAAAGTAGATGCTGTCCTGAGGTGTACCTTCCGCACGCAACGCCCCGGATATTTCCCATGCATGGTTTCCGTTATGGAAAAACTTTGTGCCCGGTTTGATAGTTAATGTGTTACCTGATGAAACAGAAATATTGCCGGTCACAAGATATTCACCGGGTCCGAGCGTGCCGGATTGCGAACCGCTGATCTCCTGTTGAGCGAAGGCAGGTCCTGCCACCATCACCGCACACAGCAACAATACGCTGAAAAGTGATTTCAATTTATCCGTCCTGTTTTTCATGCTTCTACTCCTACGGTAACTGATTATTTGCATTAAATTGAATGTATCATTAATTCATACCGAGTATCACCAAACATGATATCATCGCATAAAACTCCCTACCTTTTACCCCATTCGTTTATTTAAAACACAGGTATCATTAGAATTACTACTTTGCAATAAATTTAACCGTTGTTTTCATAGAATTCCCGATTTCTACAACCGCAAAATATACCCCGGTAGCGTTTCTTGTGTTACCCGCCTCAAAACGGTTTAAACCTTTGTGTACAGAGACAGAATTTAATTTATACATAGTGGAACCCTTTGCATCCGTAACATTTACGGTTATCAATCCTGCATATTCGGAATTAATAAAAAATTCTCCATTCACAAGATTTATACCTTTGAATATGTTACTGCTTCCAACCTGTTTTACTTTGTTCTTAACAGAGGTAGCATCATAGTCAACAACCAAAACAGGTCGCTGATCCTGATTTGAATACTCCCTGGAGCGAATGTACGAATCATGCATATACAGAGACGCTTCGGTATTGTCGTTACCCCCCATAATACCAATCATAAAACCATAATTATCTAGGGTATTATCCATAAACTTCTTTACGGATTCAGTCACATCAAAATCGATCCATCCTTTATATCCCGGTGTATAAGCAAATGTATCTATTGTGGCATTTTCAAAATCTCCACCCGCGTTATTCCATCCCTGGGACCACTTAACACTATTTTCATTCCAATCTTTTGTAATATAATGTATCGTAATCGGGGCACTTTTATTATTGTAACCGGTGAAATAACCATGAATATAGAGTTTTAGCGTTGCTTCTTTAATACTTGCCGAAGAAGGGATATTTTCGAAATTAAATTTTATAGCCAACCTGACTAATTTTCTATCATTAACGCCTCAACACTTATAATTTGAAATACCGATCTGCGGGTCATTGCCCGAATTTATATACGCTTCTCCCTGTTCGACGGCGCCGGAATTCCCAATGGCAATATCGTCTGTTGGCGTTAAATCTACCGTTTCCGCGAAGAGAGCGGAATAACCGCAGAGTATCAAGAAAAATTTCCAGGAATCTTTCATTTGAAACCTCCTTTTTAGCTGAATTATTTAATGAACAAACTTTTTAACTATTTGCTTTCCACCAGCTTTAATTATCATAAAATGAATACCCGACGAGACATTCCGAAGATGCAGTTTTTCAGGATTCCTGGTATCATAAGACTTAATAACACGCCCCTGCACGTTCGTTATAGTAACATGACACATCGTATTAGGAACAATGGACAGCTTGTCCGGTACAATATCCGTACTGGAACCATAGGTAACGACAAGTTTAGGCCGATATTCCTGATTCGTATATTGTGCTGAACGAATTCTTACTCCCAAGGCCGGCTCCTGCACCGTGTACTTGTAATAAACCACAAACCCATTGTTTACAACACCATTATTGACAAAATCATGTACCGCATCCGTAACGTTAAAATCTTCCCATACATTAACGGTGGAGACATCACTCTCCGCCAATTCGGTACTGGATACGTCTGGTTTCTTATTCCAGGTTATACCTTTTTCAGTCCATTCAGAAGTACAGATTGCAATTGCTTTTTTTCCGTTTTTACAACCGGTAACAACTTCATACGGATAAAAAGAGAGTGTTGCGCTGCGTATTTCAGAGTTTTCCGGTATATCTGAAAGTTCAAATCTTAATGCCGCCCGGGCATGATAAATTACCGCGCCGCCTCAAGCAACACAATACTCTTCCTTCATCCACATGAAATCAGAGTCGCCGTAGTTACTACCGGCTTCATTACTGGTTATATCAGCGTCTATGCATCCGGTATACCCGTCCAAACCATTCTGCAATGTTACAGTTTCTGCATTCGCCCATGCCATTTGCAAACACAACAACACGATACACACTAATGAAAGTTTTAGAACTTTCATACACAGCCCCCTTTTCAAGGTTTCAATAACACTTGCCTTTTTGTATTATAACCTCACCCCCGCCCCCTCTCCTACCAGAGAGGGGAGAATTGTTGGTGATTAAATATTGAATTACCTCTTTCTCCTATCGTATAAACACAACCTTCTCAACCTGTCTGTTACTACTAGCATCAAGGCGGACGAAATAGATGCCCGCAGGTACTTTCCTGCCATCATCATCTATACCGCACCACTTGACAGTATGCGTACCTGCCGCCATCCTGCCATTAAAAAGACTATTAACTTTTTTCCCTGCAACATTCGTAATCAGAAGTTTCACATTTTGAACCTGGACAAGCTGAAAATCAAAAACAACTGACGAATTGCAGACATTCGCCTTAACCTTGAAACCACCCGTTTCAGCAATTGTTTCCTTACTATTACCGATACCGGTACCCTGATTAATAAACAGCGCCCCCATATCTGCCGGAGTGCCGTCAGGATCGTTGGGACTTGCAGGATCCCCCTTGTCTATACAGGGAGAACCAATTTTGAGATGAAAATCATCAGATGCTGAATTGACAAAAAGCGGTTTGCCCGTAATATTACCCGTGCCGGTAAGTTTCTTTGAAGAGGCGCTATAGGTCAAATCAATCTGCCCGCCACCCCATGCAGTTCCCCACTCGGGTTCAACATCAGCCGTATTATAATAAACGATATTATTTTTACCGGTAATTTTCCCGCCATCCATAACAGATATGCCGCCATTATACCCTTTTAGCTGAGAGGTTATATTAAATGACTCATTGAAAACAATGGTATTATTGACTAACTCTACGTTACTTTTCTTTGATAATATGCCACCTCCAGCATTATCATTTGTATTTCTATAGAAAAGATTATCCGCAATAAGAACTGTTGAAGATTTTCCGCAGTGGACCCCACCGCCGCCGCAAGCCTCTCACTGTCCGTTTCCATCGTTATAGGCTATAATACACTTAAGAATTTTTGCGTCCTTGCAATTTTCCAGGAGTATCCCGACCCCGTCGGGATGTGCTTCTACCAGATTATGTATAATACGACAATTCTCGATATATACTTCGGCATCTTTGCAGCTTATTGCACTCGTCACATTATCACTATGGCAGTTGGAGACACGACTGTGTGTCATTTTTAAACCGGCACCGCCATGTACTGTAAGTCCAGCGACATTGTCATAAGTAAAAATTTGATGCGTATATTCGAGAATTGAGTATTCAAATATTGCAATTGGTGCCGATTTAAGAAACATTAGCCCCTTCCACCCATTAGACGGTGTCTTATCTTTTGCGGTAAAACAAATGCTGTCATCTTTCGTGCCAACAGCCTTAAATGTACCTGAAATACTCCACAAAATCCCGGCATTATTGATAAACTTTGTGCCGGGTTTTATTTCCAGGGAACTACCCGCCGCAACCGTAATATTACCGGTAACGCTGTACTCTCCCGGCCCAAGTGTTCCGGACTGCGAACCGCTGATCTGCTGCTGGGCGAAAGCTGCCGTTCCTGTCATAACCACACACAGAAACACCATAGAGTAAAAATGTTTTATCCTGCGCATTAAACATATCCTTTCTGATTCCCTATTATGCTAATAGACACCAACTGCCTTCCTGACAACCTTTTTGTTAAAACAACAACACCTTTTCTGTTATTCTGCGGTTTCCGGTCCTGACTTCAACAAATAACATTCCCGCAGCCGGCCTATAATCTTTCGAGCCAACAACATACGTTCCTCTTGTGAAGTGTTTTTGTTCGATTGCGTTAACAATTCTACCATCAGACGCATAGAATTTAAATGAATAATAGCCTTCTGCCATTACGGAAAGAGAGAGTTTCCCCGTTGACACACATTTTATAGTTATATCCCCTACACGCGGTTTAGATGATTTAAGAACTATTTCGGTATTGGGTGTATCACAGTCGTGCTCCTGAACACCTCCATTATCTATAGCCTGTTTAATACCATAAAAAGGAAAGCCATTCTGTTTGGCTACAATTTTCCTTTCAGGGGATATAAGCCGGTACGCCGGATATCCGCCCATATTGGTGAACTGGCTTTCGGCAACGTCAGCACCGCCGTCTTTACCGGCGGAAGGGAATTTAACGCCGTATTTATTATCCCACGCAATCAACTTCGCGTCATTATCTTTATAGTCTATGCCCAGCACGATCAAACCCCATAGATTGCATCCATAATCTTCCCAGAAACCATTCATGTCGTCCACGACATCCCCGCAGCCTGATCACCCGTCATACTTGAAATCCAGTAATACATATTTGCCCGCGTCAAGATAGGTATACAGGTTATGCGTTTTACCCTCGGTATCGGTTACGGTAAAATCCGGCACCGGGTCCTGGGCCGCGCAGAATGTAACGAAACCGATTAACAATATAACAGCGACATAAAGCTTTCTCATAAATAAACTTCCTTTTTTATTGAACGCCAACTACCTTTTTACAACTTTCCGGTTTCCGCATTGCACTTCAAACAGTGTAACACTTTGAGAACATGACCGAAAATTGAATAGTATCTGATGGGTTCCTGTACTGAAATAAGTATTACTCATGGAACCTATCTCTTTTCCATTAATCGAAAATGCTCTAAGTGTGTATATACCGGCATCCGAAACCGTCATATGCACCGTATGGTCTCTGTTGTTCCGCCATATACTCATACCGGACAAATCACCTTTTTCTCCTGCCAGAGGTTTCTTTTCATACGTAATACCTGTTCCTTGAATAGTATACTTATTCAGCATCGATAAAAGAACATTACCGGAAGGGTAAACATCCTTTTCAACAACTTTTTTATCCGGATCAACAAGTGCATAACAGGGAGTGAAAGAGACGATAGAGCCGAAATACTTATTAACGACGCCACTTCCACCTCCACTGCCGGAAACCGTCGGATACTTGACATTCATTGTGTTATTGAAACTTTTTGCCGAATTATCGCTCCCTCCGTCATAGAGGCATAATACCAAAAGTCCACCCAAATTCTTATCATACTTCTCATATGCTTCATTTGTTTCGCCACAGGCGCTGACACAGCCGCTTCAACCCGTAGTAGGAGAAGAAAGCAGCAACAGGGCATACATACCTTTATCCAGGTACGAATAGAGATTATGCTCTTTTCCATTGACATCCGTTGCCGTGAAATCCGGGGCAGTCTGGGCTATACACAGAGCCGCAAAGCTGCAGAGTAACAGGAAAATACTTTGACACTTTTTCATACAACTCCTTCTTGTCTCGGTACTATTATTTTACCTTGAATGGTTTAATTTTGAATAGCTGATTTGCATTTGGAATTATTTTCCTTTTCACATTACTATTTTGGCATTTTTCATTTCCCATTCTCTACTTAATCACCATTTTCCGTGTCTCCATAATATTACCGTGTTTAAGGTGAATCAGATATACTCCCTTTCTGAAACCTTCAAGTGAGATGTTTTTAACCTTTTTGGTCATTGCAAAACTCTTTATACATTTACCCGAAAGTGTGAAAAGTTTTACCGCGGCATTCTTATCTGCACCGCTATAATTCAGTGTTTAAATTAAGTACTTTTTAATTAAATATTTATATGACACTGCAACGCATGTGTACTATGATCTTCTGTATTAAACCAGAAAATCAACCTGCCTTTATAAACTGTAAAACATTCAGCAAATGAAAAATACGCTCCACATGGATAAATCTTTTTAAACTTCTCTTTTGCCTCTTCGATTAATTGTATTTTTGCCTCTTTCTTATTCTCCCCCTCCTCTTATTTTCTGTACCCTTGTTGCATTTACAGTGACTTTATTATAAGCAAATTAACAGATTCACTCTCTCTATTGTTTTCGCTTCAATATAAATAAGCATAATAGTATTGTACCAAATACTCCTTTTATTTTCAACATGTTAAGTGACATTGTCCGGTTTCCTCCGCAATTACCTTCTTATTTTAATATAACACAAAAAGTGGTATTATTTATACTTTTATACCTTAATCTATAACATTTTCTGCTTATTTTTTTATAAGCACTTCAAGAAAGGAACCATCACATAAGTATAAAGTTTGAACTTTGTTTTGGTAATGTAACTGTTCAGTTATACAATTAAAAGACAATATTTTATTAACTTCATACTCTTAATCGAAAGAATATAACAGTGTGTTAAGCAGAAGGGCATGGGAATGGCCACTGCACAAATCGAATTGGAAATCAATTTCCTAATTCTCATTTGGCCACTGCACAATTCGAATTGGAAATCAATTTCCTAATTCTCATTTGACCTTTCTGCTTCTACACAATGTTATCTAGGAGCTCTCATATTCAGTTCCAGGGATACAATTTGATTATGAGTATGATTAAGATTAGGATTAGTATACAGGTACTTCAACATGATTTGCTTATTAAATGATACCTGAACAGTCACAAAAACTTTGTAATACATCAGAATAGACAGATTAGCTTTTTCCCTGATTAACATCTTATCACAACAGCATACGTAATTCCGGCATAGTAAAATCTATTTCAATCAGGCAAAATGATATTAGAAAATAAAGAGCTATTTCGAAATATTCTCCCCATCAATCTTTTACACCAATTAATATCTTCTTAAATTGCACAGGTGATTTTTCCCCATCTTTCCCTTCCGGATAGGGAATAATTTTAAATACTGCAAGATATGCGCCTTTACCAACATACCTGCCATTTGAATTTCTGCCATTCCATACATACAGGAGACTTTTTGTCTTTTTATCAAATGCCATTTTCTTTTCTTTAATAACATGGTTACCGACGGCATCAAGTATAGAGATATATCCTTCAAGCTCAAAATCTTCCAATAATAACTCAATATCATCAGGAATTACCTGCAGTATCATACCAATCCAATCACCATTTTCGTTTTGCTCAAGTTGTAAGTCATCAAAAATGTTTTGATCCATGAGAATGTCTATAATCACATCAGGTATTCCCTGTATATTGTTAATATCACCAAGGTCGAGAGGGGTAATAGACACCGGAGTAAGGTCAAAGGGGGTTAACTTTGTTTCAACCGTAAGTTTTCGGCGAATATTTTTTTTGTTATTCTGATAGTTTGTTACGTTATCACTGACACGGTCGCCTTCATGAATCCAGATTGAATCCCCATCCTGCATGGAAGTAACATTATTATTAATGCCGGTTACTTCAAAATGCACGATATCAACATACTGTTTTATAACCTTAAGTTCAGCGGTAAACACCTTATTATTATCAGAGATATCTAAAAAATAGAATGGTTCCTGATGATTAATTTTCTCGATAGGCTCCGAAAATAGAACTGCGAGGGTATCAGCTTGTAATGGGTCTTTGTAATCGATGAGTATGGCGCTGCCTGGTTTCCAATGTATGACAGGAGCGACACTGTCAATGACAGGAACAGTATCCGCCATAACAACGCCCCCTTGCGGTAAGATCGAATATGCAATGAATATATAGTCCTCATCCGTAACGTAAGTAGTCGGTATTGAAGCCTTTTCATCCACATAGATCCCGATCCCATTGTCGGCAGCGTTATAATTTTTTATTTCAAAGTTCCGGAAATCAGGCAGTGTCATCGCATCGATCAAACCATCTGCATTCTCCTGTATCTTCTCTCCTGAAATTTCGACAAACACACTGTCAACAAACCCGTCGGCATTGTTGTCAAAGTATATCCCTTTCTTTACACTCAGGATAACTTTTATAAGAGTGACATCGATTTCACGCCGTACGTTCTCAGGATTATCCTGATTGTTTCTGAGTGAGTCAAACACATTATCTCCCAATGTCCAGTTAATCCTGATAGAGTCTCCATCCTGTATTGAAGCTACCCCGATGAGTGACTCTACTTCAAAAACACCGATGTCACCATTCTGGCTTATGACGCTCAATTCCGCGTCATATTTTACAGCGCCGTTTACCTGAAAGAATTTAAACGGTATATCCCCGGTTATCAGTTCTACCGTTTCCGAAAAGGTAATGGTAAGCTCGTCTCTTCCTGTTATTTTTAAAGAGTCGATCAGGCTTGCACTGTTTATAACAGGGGCCACGGAATCGATAATGTGAACGGTTGATGGAATAAGCATACCGCCTTGTGACAGGATTACCGTGTCCGTGACAACAAGGATATCCTCATCAGTCACATAGGTCCTCGGCATTACCGCCATACCTTCCTTAACAATAACTCCGATACCTCCACTAAATGCATTGTAACTTAGTACATCAAAATTCCTGAAATCGGGTAGCTTGATATTATCCATCAGCTCATCGACATTTTCCTTTATTTTCGTTCCAAGTATTCCTATGGCAATACTGTCGATATACCCATCCGCGTTATTGTCAAAGTATATCCCCTCATGGACCATTAACACACCGCTGAGCATGTAGGGCGTACTGATGCGCAGTGTGTCAAGTACCAGATCCTTGTTTCTGAATATGGCAATGATATCATCGGGACTCTGGTGCTGAAGAATTCCGTCTCCGGGCGTCGGGTCCCCCACGGATCTCGGGAATTTGAAGGATAAATACCCTCCCTGATCGTTCAATTTAAATGTCTCTTCATCCTGTGTAGAACCATTCGAATGGGTAATGATAATAGAGACGTCTTCATACCCGTAGGTCGTATCAACTTCATATTCGGTAAAGCGAATTTCAAGGGTATCCATTGTCTCGTCTATGAGGCTTAGGAGCGTATCACCATGGAAAAACTCGAGTCTCCTTCCCCACCAGGTTAATGCAACCGAATCCGGCACAGAAACACCGTTTTCAAGGTTAACGGTAAAATCAATAACATGCGTTGTATCCATTATTTTGATTTGAATAGTGTCTCCTGTTGACGTTACTGAATCTTTATAGACTTCATAATCAATGATAAAATTGAAATCAGTATATACCCCGAGAAGTTCAAAAAGCTTATCAAAGGCAAATCCGGTATCATCCCAGACCGTTGAAATATCCGTATTATTAACAGTCAATTTAACAGGCTTTGCTGTCTTCAAAGCACCCATAATTTGTCCGATTACATTTTCCATCAGCAAACTCATTAAGGTATCATAGTCTGTTTCAATAGTCCAGAGATCGCTCAGGGAATTGGATGAGGAATATCCGTTGGTCTGTATATTTGCAGTCATATCCGTAAGACTCTGCGGCGCAGTACTCAATTGAGTAAAATAAACGGTAAATGTCGTGGGACAATCTTTACCCTCTATAAAAGCATTCATTAAAGGACCGCCCATAGGGTAGGTTGCTTCACCATCGGAAAAAAAGATGTTAAAGTGTCTTTCCTCTGCAAAAGTTGAAGAAAGCATTCCATGCTTCGCAGCTTCAAAACCGGCATAAATATTTGTTGACCGTTGACTGAGCATAAAATCCGAAGGCTGGTACTCTAAATCCACCCACTCAAAGGAACCTGGATCAACAGTATCAGTAGCAAGATACTGTTTAAGTATCTCATACCCGGTTTGGCCGTTATAGGTAGCATCAAGCTGTAAAAGAGGAATGTATGATCCGGTGTCCCACGCGGGGCAGTTTACAAAAAGATTGTCATCATTTGGATCAAAATAGAGATGCGTTCCAAAGATTACAAGGCCAACCTCTGTTTTGGGATTGATATTATATATCGTATCAATCAAATCATTTGTGACGGTAAATCGGGAACCCCACTGGTCATTACCCATATAATTCTGCATGCTTCCGGAGTTATCAATAATGAAAACTATAGAATTCTGTTCCCATTCCAGAATACTATCCATCGGCGTACCCACATGGATATATTCAGACATGGCAACGACATGACTATCACTCGGAAGGACAAGTGTATCATTATTCAGGTTTTCCGGCACCCCGATGTAGGTAAATTTACAGACTTTTTCAGCGGATGATAAGGTAATGGTACCGCTAATTACAATTGACAAAGCCAATAGAAAAAATGGAATTTTTTTCATATAACCACCTTGTTGTTATATATTCAAATTAGTTTCCACTCTTGAAAAGCTGTTTATGCTGTTTAAAATGTGAATATGCTTCCTTGCCAATCTGCTTGATATTTTTAAAATTGTCAGTTACAACATCAAAGAAATGAATCACTCGTGGCTTAAAATGTAAAGATTTTTGAAATTCACCATAATTATTTATCGCAATGATTCTATGCTATCGCACCACATATTATCAATGACTTAACACGTAATCCGTTTGGCGAAGCAGGAACAAAGCCTGTTTTACAAAAGTTCCATCAGTTTCAAACACCTAAGCTGCCACGACGGGGATTACCACTCCCTGCCCCGGCTCCATTACCGGCAGAAAAATCTGTTGAACAGTTATAGTTTAATACTAAATAGAGTAAGAGTAATAATTTATAAGCCAATATTGCACAACTCCAATACCTTAATCATTAGTACCCCCTCCTTCAAACGCGGGGAACAGCAGCATGTAAATGTAAGCCACCCGATCAACTTCTTCATCATTACATGCAATTCATTTGAGATCCTATCATAATCCGGAATTCTACACTTTATAATGTCATTCCCCCAGAACTGATATTTATGTAAAATGTCTATTTAGATTTTATCCACTTAAAAAGGAGTCATATTTTTTAAACGACATCCCAACCTTACGTCTTGAAAGACCCCGATTATATAACTTAAACTGAGTATTTTGTTACCTTATTATTCAATATAAAAAATCCTCACCCCTTGGAATCCAACCTACTACTGCCTTAGGAGGGGGC
Organism: uncultured bacterium; assembly: GCA_965372145.1. Classification (GTDB taxonomy): domain Bacteria; phylum Fibrobacterota; class Chitinivibrionia; order Chitinivibrionales; family JANQEN01; genus CBDVBE01. The sequence continues at coordinate 18,599 of CBDVBE010000067.1, forward strand.
GTGAGAGAGATTGGCATAGATAGCAGGGTAAGGATTTTTACACTACTTCTTCACAACAAAAACAAAGTATGTCTTACAATGTCTCCAGCACATTATCTTTTATAAAATAAAAACGTGGAAAGCTCTTGAGAGCTTTCCACAATCCGGCTATTACACCGGTCCCCCTCTCATCCTCTCCCACATCCACATTATTACTCGCTAAAGCATGCGTACTATTATCTTCTGTATTAAACCAGAAAATTATTCTGTCCTTATTTACGGTAAAAGATTCCCTGAAGGAATTATAAGCTCTGCAAGGATAAATCTGTTTAAACCTCTTTCTGGCTTTTTGTACTAATTGTATTTTTGCGTGATTCATGCCCCCACTCCCCTCTTAACTTCACTCTAATTATCCTGTAACATTCCTTTTACCACTTGCCTAATTACCTTTTTATAAGCAGTTTATTCAGGTTTCCAAACAGTATTTTCACATCAGCACAACGAGTAATGATTTTGTAACACTACACATTATTTTTATTATCAGTATGTTATATGTTTTTTACCACATCCCTCCACTTAACCTTCTTACATTAATATAGCAAAAAAAAGTAGTACTTTTAATACTTTAATACAATTTCGGCATATTTTCTGCTTATATTTTTATAAGCACTATTTTGAGGATGAAAAAACATTTTATAGATATGAGGTAATTGCAAAAGTCTGATTTGCGTAGCTGGGCATAGTCTTTACGGCTTTTGCCACGTTTTCATTAACACCAACAGTCCAATCCTTATTCAGAACCGTATGAAGAAGTTTGTCAAGCACTTTTGAGAGGTCAATACTTTTTACATACATCACTGCTCAGCTAAAAAACAAACTTTTTCACGATTTTCTTTTCACCCGCTTTAATTACCGCAAAATGAATCCCCGATGAAATATTTTTCACCCGAAGTGTATTAAGAAAGTTGAATATACCAAAGGAACGAAAAGTACAAAAGGGAAGAGGTCGAAGAAGTTCTGCACAAAGCGATAACCGCTCCGGTCATTATGTGCGCTCAAGAATTCCAAAAGGCAAGAGTGATGATATAGCCTTTGATGCGACCCTTCGTGCAGCGGCTTCTTTCCAGTCTCAACGTGATAAAGATGGGCGTGCCATAGCAATAGAGTCTTCGGATATTCGTGATAAGGTACGTAAAAAACGGATCGGTACGACGATTCTTTTTGTTGTCGATTCTTCCGGCTCCATGGGTGCAAAGCAGCGTATGGCTGCCGCCAAGGGGGCGATACTTTCTCTTCTTATAGATGCGTATCAAAAGAGAGACCGGGTGGGACTGGTGGCATTCAAAGGTAACAGCGCAGAGCTTCTTCTTTCACCTACATCAAGTGTTGAGCGTGCAAAAAAATGTCTGGAAGAACTTCCCACGGGCGGCAAAACCCCTCTTGGCCCGGGCCTGTTAAAAGCCTGTGATGTTTTCAGCAAGGATAATAAAATCCGAAAGGATTCCCGCCAAATCCTTGTTCTTATCTCTGATGGCCGTCTTAATGTGGGAAGCCGTGAGGGCGCGGATCTTATGGCGGAGGTTAATAGTGTTGCAGCAGAAATGCGGTCACAAGAGATTACTTCAATTGTACTTGACACCGAAACAGGCCTGCTGCGACTTGGCAAAATGAAAGAGATTGCTGATACGCTGGGAGGTATCTATTACACTCTGGAAGAGCTTAAGGCAGAGACTATTTCTGATTTGGTTAGTCGATATAAGTAGAATTTTTCTGATTGGTTAATTATTACTCCGGCAATTAAATTGCGCCATTTATGTTGTCTCTCATTTCTAGTAAGCCCACTTTTTCGCTTTGGAGAAATCTTGTTTTTTGCGCTAACTTTCATGTAGAAAGATTTCTCAGTCGCTTCGCTTCATCGAAATGATATCTTGTTTTTTGCGTTATTTAATTGCCGGAGTAATAGTTCC
>CBDVBE010000068.1:0-20331 GCA_965372145.1 uncultured bacterium
TTGCTTCGCTACGCTCGCAATGACACTAAGAATGTTACACCACCTGAGTAGTTACCATAAAACACATTATAATAATTTTATCAGTCAACACTCAATAAATTCTTAGCATATATGAAATTACATTCAACATTCATTAGTCAAAATCCGGAAAATCCATTAAATCATGAAAAATCAAGGTTAAATGTTGTATAATTTAAGCAGAGAAGTATCTTAATAGAATCGGAAAAGCCCTGTAGTATTTTTGCTTAACTCGCGCTTAAGACCTGACAAAGGCACAGTTTCTTATGCTTGTTAAAATTGACGATCTTGTCCCCGGTATGGTACTTGGTGAAGATATTATTCTCCCCAACGGGGCAACGCTTCTTAACAGTTCTGCTGTATTGACTGAACAGACTATTAACCATTTAAAAAAGCATAACTTTAGTGAGATCCAGATCGCTGAAGGTGCCGAAGAAGAGGAAGACATTCCTGATGAAGAAAGCAGTGAACAAAAAAGTGAGAATACGGAAGAGAAATTAATCGAAGAAACGGAGAAAGAAGAAAAAAAAGAAGAGGGGAAAAAAGAAGAGAGCAAAGAAGACCAGGAGGTCGAAGAGAAGGTTGAAGCATTTACCTTACCAAAGATAACAGTCATTATTGAAAATGACGGTTATTCTGCATTATTGCATATTGAACCGGCAGAAGGAGAGAATGAGCGATTTACTGTGCTTGATCTGAAACAGGTTCTCCTGGAGAATAATGTCGTGCATGGTATTAATGAGGCGCAATTGAAAGACTGCGTTACGAGATGGGATGAGTCAAAAGATATTATTGAATGTGAGAATATTGCGCAAGGTACTCCGCCGACCCCTGCGAAAGAGGGCATGCTCGATGTTGTCGTTGAACATATTAAGAATTCGCGTGATCTTAAAAAAGCAAGGAACGCCGAGTATTACTGGGAACTTGTCAACGCCGCGATTCCTCTGCAACGGGTAGATAGCGGTGATACGATTGGGAAAAAGGACTTACAGATACCTGATATTCCCGGCATGAACATCCATGGTGATGAAATCCCTTCCAATGAAATAATAAAAACTGAGGTTAAACTTGGTGACAATGTTGAGGAAGATGCAGAAAATAATTGCTACAAATCATTGACAACCGGTATTACGTATTATGCTGAAGGAACTCTTGGCGTTGTTCCTGTAAATTTTGACGGTACGGCTGAATTGGCGCTATCACCGGATAACATGAAAGCGGAACTAACGCTCCATCCGCCCGGAGAGGATGGGAAACCTCCCACGGAGGATTTAATAAAAGATCTCATCGCTCAGAATAATATTACCTATGGAATTAATGAAAAACAGCTTGCAAAGATTATCAGTACATTACAGGAAGGTGTATATCCCAATAAACCGATAGCTATTGCGAAAGGGCTCCCTGCAGTTGACGGCGACGATGGAAAAGTAAAATTCCTTTTTAGAACCGACACCTCATTAAAACCTGAAAAAGATGAACATGGCAATGTTGATTATAAGAATGTAAGTATTATCCAGTCAGTTGTTAAAGGAATCAGGATCGCTAAATTAATCCCTCCGACAGAGGGTACCACCGGCAAAGATATTCTTGGAAACACTCTCCCCTGTACTGCCGGTACACCTGCGACGCTTCCTGCAGGACCAAATACCGTAGTAAAACCGGACGATGAAAATACGCTCATTGCTGAAATCGATGGTAATGTAAGATTTAATGGTCAGGTTATAGAGATATTTGAGGGATTTACCATTCCGGGTGATATAGACTATTCAACAGGGAATATTGAGTATGATAAATCAGTTATAATCGGTGGTGATATAAAATCAGGATTTTCGGTGAAATGCGGTGGTGATCTTGAGGTCAGCGGTACTATTGAAGATGCACACATTGAAGCCGGCGGCCATGTACTGGGCAAACTCGGTTTTAACGGCCACGGCAAGGGAATAATTGAGTGCCATGGCGATGTTAACCTGATGTTTATCAGTAATCAGACCATCCGCAGCCACGGTAATGTTATCATTGCAAAAGAAGCCATAAACAGTACTATTTATGCACGGGGGACTGTAACTGTCAGCGGTGCAAACCTTTCTATCGCGGGCGGTACCATTGTTTCGCGCGATGGTATTGTCTGCCATGTCGTCGGCAATGAAAACGGTATACACACCTTACTGGAGGCAGGCCTGGATTTCCATCTCAAGGAGAGTCTTGACAAAGAAGACAAATCGCTGTCGGGTGTTCTTGAAAACCGGGACAAACTCCTTGCTACATTTAAAAAGCTGAATCAATTTGTAAAGGCCAAGAAACAACTCCCTAAAAAAGAGCAGTATTTATATACAAAAATAAAGAAAAGTATTTCGGATTTTGAGAATGAGATACATATCATAGAAGAGAAGAAGAAATTACTCCTCGAGAAAATGGCACGGGTAGGAAACCCCTTTATAAAAATCGAACACGCCGCATTCCCGGGGACCGTATTTAAAATCGGCAACCAGGTCCTTGCAGTCCAGCAGGAAGTTATCGGGCCGAAGATGATACGGTTGGTGAATGATGAGATACATATTTTGTAATTTCTTAATAAATGATTTTATAACCCTGACAAACTGACTCAGATAGCTTTTTCCCGCTGGGGATAATGTATTATATCTATCTATCTACCTACCTGCCCAAAATGGGTTCTCCCTTCTGCCTCTTCAAGGCCTTCCAAACAAGACAACGATAAAAAAACTTGTTTTTATTTATGTAATTACATTATAATTACTATAGTGGCTCATATTACAAGGAGATTTCATATGATTTTACCTGTTGTTCGAATCGGAAACTCAAGAGGAATCCGGCTGCCAAAGGCCATTTTGGAACAATGCCGGATTACCGACAAAATCGATGTTGAAGTGCATAAAGAAAACATCATTCTCCGGCCGTACAGAAACCCCCGTGAAGGATGGGCGGAACAGATGGAAAAAATGCACGAAAGTGGTGAAGACGAGTTGCTTATTCCCGATAATGTCGATCTGGATTTTGAAGGGTGGGAATGGTGAGCAAGCAATACGATGTCTATTTTGTCGCTCTCGATCCAACTTTCGGATATGAAGTCAAAAAGACAAGGCCGTGTTTGATCATTTCACCGGATGATATTAATGCCTATCTCAAAACCGTCATGATTGCCCCAATGACAACAAAGTCCCATCCATATCCGACCAGGGTATCATTGCGGTTTAAGGGGAAAAACGCTCACATCTGCCTCGACCAGATCAGAACCGTCGATCAGAGGCGCTTGCAGAAAAAACTCGGCAGCATTCCGGCCTCCACAGCCGTTAAAGTGAAAGCCATTATCAGAGAAATGCTTGTCGACTAAAAGAAACGGCTATGAAAAAACAGCAGCTAAAAAGATGGGTTCCCGCTCCCGGCGAAAATAGTCAGACCGCCAACGGTCAAGTATGCAGTGGATTTGGTCTTATCAGCCTGATGGCTCGCGGGTAGTTACTGGATAGACTTTAGGGACGGAGTTCAATAATTGAATATAACTTCAGTTCCTTAAAAGCATTATTCCCTCTTGTAACTCCATATGACACTGTTGATGGTGATATCCGAAAAGTGTCTCCTAATGAAGATAATGAATATCCCAGTTCACTAAAACTATAATTTAAAATTGCATCTCTCATTTTTAAATGTAGCCCGTTTTTACCCGGTCTTAAAAGAACAACAGGGTCCTTGTCAAAATAGTGACAAACCTTATCTATTATTGTTTCAACGGTAAGGCCACTCTCTCTCAATATTTTTCTCTTTAACCGAAAGTTTTTATCACTTTTTAAAGCTAATTTAATAAATTCCTGGTCTCCCATTACTCTTTGATCAATAACATCCTGCCGCGCTTTCCCATCCTTCAGAAAGGAGGACATTGACACAGCTTCTTTATCACTATATTCTGACAGATAAGCTATGTATTTCCGGTATGCTTTTTTTTTATTCCTGTCAAAACGCCTTAATATCTCATGCGCATAAAACCATCTGAAACGATTTGTATTTATAACATCATAATGGCTTGTCCATTTGTATCTGCCAAGATCCTTCAGGCTCTTTACTCTTCCGGCACGAATAGGATTTAAATGAATATACCTGATAAGCTCATGGAAATAATTAGTATCCTGAGTGACAATTGATTTATATCTGTCCTGAAAAAGAAACCCACGCCTCGTATATTTTTTATTAAAATACCGTGCATACGCTGAATTTAAGCGGCGCATGCAATTGCCAAGTGAATAGTCAGATGGGCGTAAAAGTAGATGATAGTGATTATTCATAATTACCCAGGCATAGCACCGACAGGATACTTTTAATAAATTCTTACCAAGAGTTCCCAGAAAAAACATACGGTCATTATCGTCTTTAAAAATGCCTATCCCATCAAGACCTCTTGCCATTATATGATGGAGTGCTCCGGGTACTTCTATTCTTTTCTTGCGAGGCATATCTCAAATATAAATAATTCCAATTCTTTTTTCAATTATTGAACTCCGTCCCTAATTACGTCCCTAATTACAATTCTATCATATCCTGAAAATGATAACAACAATCTTCACATATTTACCACCATTATGGTATACATTATACTATAGGAGTGGTAATCCTAAATAGATTCGAATACTTTCATGTAATATAATAAACCATGACATCAATTCCTGCAAAGGGATAAAAATGAAGAAGCGCATATTCCTCGTACTAACATTTCTGTTAGTTAATTCTTCCAGTTCCAGTATAGCTGGTACTGAAATCATCCTCCTGAATTCGCTAAAAACAGTCAAAACAAAAATATCACTTGTTTCATCATCACCAGATGAAATCATTTTAACCTTCTCTGTGAATACGTACTTGTTATCCAAAGTAACCACCCCAATGGGTCAGTCAAACATAATCTCACTACCTGACGGTTCTCCTATCCTGCAAAAAGGTGCACCTGATCTTGGCAAATTAACCCAGCCTGTTATTATTCCGGATACCGAGGAGATGCAGATATCCGTTGTATCATCCCAGTTTACAGATATCAAGAATATTTCGATTGCACCGTCCAAGGGAACGCTGTACAGGAATGTTAATCCGGCATCAGTCCCCTACACCTATGGTAGAGAATACATGCAGGATGCATTTTTCCCTGCTGAAACCGCTGCATTGCGTGAGCCCTATATAGTAAGGGATTTTCGCGGCCAGACCGTGGTGGTTTATCCTTTACAGTATAATCCGGCAACGAAAACACTGCGCATATATACCACTATTACCGTTAAAGTCTCCCCTACCGGGAAGCCGGGAAAGATAAACGTATTCACGCATGCAAGATCGAAGAAAACCATCTCCGATGCATTCGGTAAAATGTATACACGGCGTTTTATTAACTATGAAACATTCCGGTATACTCCCCTCTCCGACAGAGGCAGTATGCTGATAATCTGTCATGAAGATTTTCTTGATGAGATGGAACCGTTTGTCGCGTGGAAAAAATTAAAGGGTATGCCGACTGAGATAGTGAATGTCTCTGATATAGGAACCAACTCCAGTGCTATAAAAAGCTATATAAGCGATTACTACGATACTCATGATGATTTGACTTTTCTCCTTCTTGTTGGAGATTATGCACAAATCCCTACTTCGTCAACGAGCAACGGCGATTCCGACCCTGCCTATGGCTACATAAAGGGTGATGACGCATACCCGGAGATTATAATCGGCAGGTTTTCCGGTGAAACATCAGCACATATTTCCACACAGGTGGAACGTAGTGTCGAGTATGAAAAGAATCCGGAGGCCGGTGCTGACTGGTACCATAAAGCGGTCGGCATAGCCTCCAATGAAGGATCGAATCCGGTCGACTGGAAATGGATGCGCGATGTACGCACCAGCTTGCTTGGGTATACCTATACTGATGTTGATGAATTTTATGACGGGTCACAGGGCGGTGAAGATGCTGACGGCAATCCGAATGCTTCCATGGTGAAAGACGCACTCAATGAAGGCCGGGGATTGTTCAACTATATGGGCCATGGCAACACTACGGTCCTTGCTACCAGTGGATTTAACAATACCGCGGTTAGTCAGTTGACTAACGATAACAAGCTGCCGTTTGCATGGCTCGGCGCCTGCCTTACCGGCAATCTGAAAAACAATACCTGTTTCTCAGAAGCATGCATGCGTGCAACCAATGGTGATGAGCCTACCGGTTTTATCGGTGTGCTCGGCGCCTCGATCAGCCACCCGTGGGTACCGCCCATGCACGGAATGAAAGAGATGAACGATATCCTTATCGAAAGCTACCAGGATAACATTAAAAGAACGTATGGCGGTCTCTGTATCAACGGTATCATGCATATGCTTGACACACAGGGAAGCAGCGGAATCAGGGCTGCGGATACCTGGCTGCTTTTCGGCGACCCGTCACTGGTAGTGCGGACCGACACGCCCGAAGAGATGGTAATCTCCCATCCGCCAGTCATTCTCCTCAATGCAACAGAATTTTCTGTGGAGTGCAATACCAATGATGCACTTATTTCACTTACCGTTGAAGGTGAGATTATCGGTACCGCCTATGTAACCAGCAGTACTACGGCGGTGCCTATCGATCCGGCGCTGAACACCACTGCTGAAACCATGCAGATTACCGTTACCGCCTACAATAAAATTCCTTATATGAAAGATGTTCCCATTGAGATTACTGCTATCACGGTTAATACTATCAATGATACGTTACCTGCGGGTGGATTCCTGGCATCGCCGAATCCTGCTGATAGAAATAGTCATAACATATACTTTACTTTTACTGCAGCTGGTTCAGGTAGCGCCCAACTGAAAATTTACGATGCTGTCGGTAACTGTATTCATGAGAACTCTCAAGACTTTACCTCACGGGGGAACTCAATGATCAAACACACCTTTACTCCCTGGGATTGTAAAAATAAAGTCGGGAGAGTTGTGGCAACTGGCACCTATCACGCGGTGTTGCGCCTGACTTATTCTGACGGCACGATTGCAGTATTAACAACATCGATCGGTATTAGTGACAAATAAAATTACCTGGAACATTCTGCATGCTGCATTGCAGATAGCTGCGGATGAAGCGGTAGCGCCGTTGAAGACTCTCTCCCAATAATTACATCATTTCATTTTTCATGCGCATCGCCAACCAATAGAATAGCAGTTTTACCGGTATTTTTCACCAATCGCTGATTTAATATTATACGGTGCTTCCAGATCAACAGGGCATGTACCCGTGGCAGCAATCTCACCGGTAAGGACCTTCACCACGGCCTTCTGTGTGTTCATATCGGGTGAATAGGCATTTATCACACAGGGGACATGAGGCATTTCATAGCTTAAATAGGGTGAACCGTAGGAAATTAAAATCAATTTCGGATGATGCGAGGTAATAAGAGTCCAGACATCCCGCATATAGATACCGCCGGGGCGGATATCCCCTGTTCCCCAGGCCGGGCAAAGTACCGCATTAAGCAAAACCACATCATACTCTTCAAAGCCGCTGAAACTCTTTGAGAACGCGCCGATATTGGTATCATCAAAATGTGTTACCTCCGCACCACGTTCGCGTAACAAATTATCAAACGAATCGACTGTACATTCCGGATCGTTATGAAAGTGATAACTCAGCACGCGTGTGCCCTGTTCAAGAGTGAGCGGCATAGAATTGTTATTATCCTTAACCACTGTTACCGCTTTCTCTGCAATAGCCACGCTCGTTTGTTGAAAACATTTCCTGTCTTCGTCGGTAACTGCAGGCACACTACTCTCTTCATGCAAATGCATAACCTCTTTCAGTGCAAGTATACGCCGTACCGACATATCGACCTGTTCTTCGGAAAGCCTGCCCTCTTCTATTGCCGTTTTCAAAATCTTGAAATCCTTTTCCGCTTCCGCAAAGAGTATCATATCGCACCCGGCAGCGATAGCAGCAGGAATAATTTCCTCACGTTTTCCCCAGGCAGTGACCCCGGCCATATCCATAGCATCAGTGATAACCACCCCATTAAAACCCATCTGTTCGCGCAGCAGGCCGTTAATGAGTTTCCCGGAGATTGATGCCGGTGTTCCCATCTGTATATGTGTGCCATCCCCGGCATCACAGGCCGGCAGTGAAATATGCCCGACCATAATGCTCCATACCCCCATGTCAATTGTCTCCTGAAACATCCGGCCGCTTAACGCATGCCATTGATCCATAGAGAGCGTATTGACTGTATTACAGAGATGCTGGTCACGATCATCAAATCCGCCGCCGGGAAAATGTTTGGCAGTCGCACAGAGGCCGTTTTCCTGCATACCCCTGATCATGGCTCCGGATAACCGTGCAATACTGTCCGGATCATCGCCAAGACAGCGTGTACTGGTTATCGGATTATGGGGATTGGCATTGATATCGACCACTGGCCCGAATGCCCAGTGTACGCCGCATTCGCGGCCTTCCAGGGCAGCAGCTTTACCCATTTCATAGGCCAGTTCTTCATCATCAGCCGCACCCAGCGCCATAAGGTCGGGGAAAATAGTCGCATCCTTAACCATCATACCCGCACCGTTCTCCAGGTCGGATGAGATAATCATCGGTACCGGTGTCTTTTTCATCAGCCATTGCGTGGTAGAGACAAACTGGTCCCTGGTTCCCTGAAATGCAAACATACCGCCCACCTCAACACCACCCAATGCCTTTTCATAATCTTCTTCTTTGGCAGAAGGAAACAGGCAGGGATGTATCAGTTGTCCTATTTTCTGATCGAGTGATAATGATTGCAGTGTTTGTTCAACCCATTCCGAGTTTAACGGCAGTTTTGGAAACTGGCGCATGGTGTATCCTTTCGTTTTGCCCTCACCCCGCTTAACACTCATAAGAAAGTTGCCCTTTACGCATTAATGGGAGCGGGAGGAAGAAAAAGTGCTTCATTTCAAATATCAAAAAATAATTCTCTACAGAATTCATAATCGGAATTATATTAATCTCTCCTTAATTACCATAGAAAAACTGATTCTCAGGACAGCCGATGATACATAGCATTCCCTATCTAGGGGAGATATTAGCATCCCTTGCAGCAATATTCTGGGCAATTGCGGTTATTCTTTTTAAAAAGAGTGGTGAGCATGTTCATCCAATAGCTCTTAATCTATTCAAAACAGCGCTAGCAGTGATTCTTTTTATTCCAACGTTATATTTCTTTAAACAACCTTTTTTCCGTGATGCTCCATTAAATGAATATGTTTTATTACTGGTAAGTGGAGCAATCGGCATTGGTATTGCTGACACGCTTTTTTTTAAATGTCTTAATCTGCTCGGAGCAGGGCTGACTGCAATAGTGGAATGTATGTACAGTCCGCTTATTATAGGTCTCTCAATACTATATCTCGGAGAATCGCTCTCTTTGATACAATTTCTGGGCGCCTTTCTTATCATTGCAGCGGTATTCACGACCATGAGTAAAGACGGTCGTGGCACATTAAGTGCCCACAATCTATTCTGGGGTATATTCTGGGGAATAGCAGGCCTTGTCTGCATCGCTGTCGCAATTGTTTCGATAAAACCGCTGCTGGACCGCTCCCCTATACTCTGGGTTACCCAGGTACGGCTGATTGGCGGGACCTTGATACTTCTATTGATACTTCTCCTGGATCCCCGCCGCAAAAGAATAATCAAAACATTCTCATCAGTACATAGTTGGAAATATACCCTGACCGGCACAATTATCGGCACCTATTTTGGAATGCTTTTTTGGATTGGCGGTATGAAATTTACCCAAGCATCAACCGCAGCCGCGCTGAATCAAATGAGTAACATTTTTATTTTTATCTTTGCAGCGATTTTTCTAAAAGAAGCAATAAATAAACAACGGATTATAGCGATAATTTCAGGTGTTTTGGGAGCGGTTCTGGTTATATTTTGCTAAAGGAGGCCGGTATGGAATCAAAACAGTGGGAAGCAAGAAAAGTAGTTATTGTCGGCGCGGGTGCAGTGGGCTCAACATTCGCTTACGCACTTGCGCAAAATGGTATTGCAGATGAAATAGCACTGCTTGATGTCAATAAGAAACTTACTGAAGGACAGGTCCTCGACCTCGCACATGGTAAACCGTTTTTCCCTTCCGTAAGAATTTATAGCGGTGATCAGAGTGATTATTCCAATGCACAGGTTATTGTTATTACAGCCGGTGCGAAACAAAATCCTGGTGAATCACGTTTAGATCTGATTCGGAGAAATGCAATAATCATTGAAAATATTGTTGACGACATAGTGAAACAAAATTCACATGCCGTGATTATTATTGTCAGTAATCCGGTTGATGTGCTGACCTACATTGCTCATCACCGTTCAGGATTGCCCAGAGGACGTGTCATTGGTTCCGGTACCGTTCTGGATAGTGCCCGTTTCCGCTATCTTCTCAGCAACAGTTGTGATATCGATATACATAACATCCACGCATACATCCTTGGTGAACACGGAGACAGTGAATTTGCAGCATGGTCACTTACCAATATTGCAGGTATGCATTTAACTGAATACTGTCCTATCTGTAAAAAGTGTGATGATTGGAATAAGAGGCAGTATGAAATTGAAATACAGGTAAGGAATTCAGCATACCATATAATCGATTATAAGGGTGCTACTTATTATGCTGTTGGATTGGCACTCGTACGAATTGTCGAAGCGATAGTGCGGAATCAAAGAAGTGTTCTCACTGTCTCAACACTAATCGATGGTGAATATGGCCTTAAGGATTTGTGCTTAAGTGTTCCCTGCATTGTCACACAGGATGGCGTAGAACAGATAATCGAGACAGAACTTTCTCCGGAAGAGAACAACAAGCTGAAAGATTCCGCACGAGTTTTACACAAAGTAATTAAAAATCTTAAACAGGTGCAATAAAAAGTATACCGCGGTACCATCCTTTTCAGATCATCAACTTTGGACAGGTCTGTTTTTACCCCTGCAGGAATAAGTTCATAAGCGGTAATTGTTTTCGCATTAATAATAACGTTTATAAAAGAGGAAATGTTTCAGGAATATTTAAGGCCGGCAGGTTATTTTATTTGCTGAGTTCTTTCTTCAACTTCTTTAAATATTTGTCGCTATACTCATTTCGGATAAATCTCTCCAGTTCCTTTTTACTTCTCTCTATCTCAGCTGAACTAAAATTGGCTTTTAAAATTTTTTCATAAGCGACAAGCCCGCGGTAAGCACCGACATAATCCCTCTTTGCAAGAAGGTTGTCAATGAGCAACCCAACCTGCTTAGCCATCGGACTGACAGTGGTTTCAGTATTCTTTTCTTTATTTGCCGGTGTTTGAGAGGTACTACGTTCCTCCGCCTTTGGGCTGATTCTAGTCGGTGCCATTGCAACAGTTTTTTTCTTTGCAGCTTTTCTAGCCAGCGCCCTCTTTCGCGCTTCCTCTTTTTTCCGGGCTTCCTCTCTTTTTCGGGCTTCTTCACCTTCTTTTATTCGTATTTTACGTACTGCTTTAGCCACTTTCTCTTTTACCGGAATGAATGCTTCACCTCGATGACTTGAAGAAATAATGTGCCCATGCCGCTCAATGAGGCGTTGAGTACTTTTATAATTTTTTGCTGCAATAAGCTCCCGTATATTATTCCAAAGAAATTCCACTTCAATAACCTGCAATGCTTCGCTTAATTGTTTTTTGATATAGTCATATATCTCATTACGAAGTATCAGCTTATTCTCAGAAGGTAATACCTGTGCCTTGGCATGACGCTCCAATACATTGCGGGTAGCATCCTTGCTCCATACGATAACACATGAATCCAAATATTTCTGCGCTTTCTTATCTATCAAAGAATATTTAAGACTGAGTCCTTTTTCGTACTTATCTTTTAGATACGCACTTAATAAATTTCGACTCTCCAAATCGTCAAATATCTCTTTACGAATAGGTGTCCGCTGCTGTGCATATATTGTTGTTTTTACACTTGCTCCCTGCTTTTTTCTTTCCTGAACAGCTTTATCCTGTATTCCCAATTTCCTATATACGAAAGCACGTTTCTCATACACGGCATTGTCGGGCCGTTTAAACGAGAGAAGCACTTTCAATGCACAATTATAAGCCTCCCGGGCGTTTTTTACATCAATTGCACGTGGTAAATGAATATCAGTATACGAGGCCTGTCCACCAATATGTTCAAGATAGATCCCTAAATCAATAAAGGTCAGTGCATAATGATATTTGAACAGTTTGACCGTGACGTTCTTTGGTTCATATGCAAATCCATCGATATACGCCTGCTGCTCTTTCCCGATATAGTTGAAAAAATCATAACTTTTCTTTTCCTGCTTTGCTTTCCGGCCTAATTGATAATAGGTATACCCAAGATATTCATACATGTTGTAATGATTAAATACTGAATATTTTGCAGATTCAGAGCCCTGCAGAATAGCTGCAGCTTCGGAGTATCGTCCTTTAAGGATATAATAACCGCCGAGAACAAACCGGGCATCTCCATCCGAATGGTTTGTTATAACCCGTTGAGTAATTTTTTCAATGTCCCATGCCTTGCGATTGACAATCACCATTGTTGATTTTTTACTCTCTTCACTAAAACGCATGTGTTTTTTCCGGAACCGCCCCATATCATCAACGGTTTCTTCCTGCTTGCCCACCCGGACAATCACACCTTTTTCCAACTGTTCAACGCGCTGAATTTCGTGCCGGTATTGTACATCATAGACAATATGATAGCCGAGGATATCAAGGGATATATTTTCATTACTTGGTAAATAATGGCAGGAGTTACAAAACCGCTCGGGAAAGTTCCCTGCTCCTATAAGCAGAAATAGAATTATAACACGTGAAATTGACTTTATATTACTTAAGCGCATAAACACTCTTGTCACATTCTGAATTACAGTTTTCCAATTAAATTGTTCAAAAAAAACAATTGATTAGCTAATGTGTGCCAGGGTATACTAAATAAAAGCGATCGATCCACATGTTTTGATCAGTATTATTCAGTAGTACTTTCAGGTTCTTCCTTCTTTTCCGGAGTGAAGGTAAGCGGATAAATCACTTCTGTTCTATCCTTCCCCTGGTCCCATTCATCAAATGCATGGTTACTCAGCGCAGTTAATATCTCCTCTTCAAACAGAGGGGCCTTTACAGTCGACTTTGCTATGTTGACATATACAATCTTTCCCTTGGCATCGACATCAAATATTAGCTCTATAGTTCCCTGTAGTTCAGGATTTTCCTCCAGGTGGTTTTTATAGTAATGATCCAGTCGCGGTCTTAGAATCCCGATATTTTTCTCTATATTTTCAGCTGACCTCGGCCCTCTGACCTCCCCGCCATTCGATAATTTTTTTAGCGATGGCCCTTTCGACGTTCCCGTCTTACTATTACAGGATATGCTGCCAAATAAAAAGGCAGCGGCAAGAAATAGAAGAACACAAATACGTATGTTTTTCATGCTATCCCTCCTCAGTATAAAACCACTGTAACTTACAGATTATCAATACGTTCATATATTAATTATATAGTCAATATACACAAAATAACCAGGATTTACTGTGAAAAAAATAAAAAAGAGGGAATGATTTTATTTTTTTTATGTAATTCCCTCTTTGATCAATAATTTTTCAATAGTAGTAGTTGAATTGAAACCCTATTTCTCCTGTTAACCCGTTAACAAGCAATTCCCTTCTTGAAAAGTAGTTCTGAAACTTTTTGTTAATCTCTGTGAATAAAGGATTATTTAGTCACTTAACACCCTGCAGATTCCGCACCGGCAGTTTGATTTTGCCGTTCCTTAACACGATTTTTATGTCATTTTTTAAACCACAACTGTGTAGAAATTTTCATTCAGACCATAGATTGTATTGCCTGTCTTGCCGTATTTTCACTTTCTTCTTGCTATGTGGGAATGCTCGCATTTTTTTAATTCAAGATGTATGGGAGATATGATGTTCATATCCATTTCGAGTTATACCCTTTGGTAAATGAAATTTCCTATCAGCACATTTCTATAAGCACCCACATCTCCAATTTATTGATGAAGAGGCATGTCAGATGATAGAATATTTTATTGAATGTAAACAGGATGATTAGAAAACAAGTCTATAAAAATCCCCGCTGTTCATATTTTTCATAACCATATAGATATCGAAAATAGAAAACCCATTTCATTGGACTGTGTTTGTAAAAACGAAATCTATATGACTTATCGTTGCAAACACATTCAAAAATGTCCTTCCGTTGAAAAACATAATCTTTTATATCTTTCACTGGTAATTGTAAGGAATATGTTTTATCTGTTTCTGAATGGAACGTTAATAAATGTTTTGTAAGGGTTAGTTTTCCTTTTGAAATAGTTATTATTTTACCTTTTTCAGTTGTTTTACAATAGATAACATTTTTACTATGAGTTAGTATTTCCCCTTCGGAAGTCTCGGTTATTTTTTTTCTGACTATCTCTTTATGCCATAAAGACCAATCATACAAATCCCCTATGGGTTGAGTCTGTGATTGTGTTTCTTTAAATTGAAAGTGCGTGTCCATATTCCAGGCACTTCCGCACCCTGAGCAAGAGACAGTGTTGCCATTTGTAATCAGCATATCTTCATTTCTACAATTTTTACAAATCCATAAAAAGTATTCCAGCCCTTTGGCAAGATTTTTGCCGGTAAATTTTATTTGTTGATTTTCTTCGTCTTTTATGTCATTCTGGTAAATATATTCTATTATTATGTGAAGCAATTCATTTTCGGTAAATGATTTGATTTCATTTGGATTAAGTACTTTACGAAAGATACGTACTTTTCCTTTCCCGTAGGTTTCCGCCCACCATTGTTTGCTTAAAAAATTACCCTTTACTTTCGTCATGACAAGACTGCAATTGTTCCGCTTAATTATCTTTTCAATACCCGAAAAAATCGGCTGAGTTTCTCCGTCCCAGCTTGTCTGGCCCTCAGGGAAAATAAGAACCGGGAATCCCTTACCAAGCATTTTCAGAGTAGTTTTCGTAGCTCTATAATCAGACGTTCCTTTTTTTTGGGGGAACGTACCTATGTTTCTCAGGTACCATTGAACAAAAGCATTAGCTCTGAATCCCTCATCGTTCATCATTATTGACAGGGGATAACGGCTGTAATGACCAACTAGCCAGGGATCAAAAAATGTACTGTGATTGGAGACCATTAAAAATGGAGGCTTTGGAATCGGATCAGGATTTTTTTCTATTACAAGATTGAATTTAGGTCTAATAAATAATCTTACACATAATGTGCTTAAAGAATAAAACCAGTATCTGAAAAAATATTTATTTTTTTTATTCATGGTAAATTCAAGTAACAATCGCAACAGTAAGTAAGTGCAAGGCATGCGTATTAATTTATAGAAATTTTAACTTTTATTTCTTTTCGCCCGTTTGATCAGGTCTGAATATCGTTAGGACTCGAGGAATTGGAGGGCCATCACCATAGAGGTCTTTAAATGATTTTATAAGCCTTTGTATCCCTTCTTCTAAAGACACTTGAGGTTTATAACCTAATGATACTAATTTTTCAATACTACATACTAACCGATAGGTATCGTCTGTTATTTCAGGAGTTGACTCGATGGATGCTTTTTTCCCGGTGATAGTGTCTATCACTTCTACAAGTTGTCGCATAGTTGTTTCAGTTCCACTACCAACATTGTATTGTTCACCAAGCTTGCCTTTTTCTGCGACAATAAGCATACCCCGCACGACATCATCCACATAAACAAAATCTCGTGTTTTTTTGTCAGGGTCACCAACGACAGGTATTTTACCCCAATTGATATGCCAACTTACATAGCGAGAAGGCTCTACTAGTGTTTCTTCTATATTTTCACCCGGGCCATAAACGCAAAACGGTCTTATTGATACAACTGGTAATCCCCAGGTACGATAATATGCTGTTGCTAAGATTTCAGCAGCTCTTTTTCCTGCTCCATATGGAATGAAAGGGTCTTGAGGATGGGTTTCCGACACAGGAAATTTTTGTGGCTTACCATAAACAGATGCAGAAGAAACATTAACAACTCGTTTAACTTTTGCATCACGAGCAGCATAGAAGATATTTGTTGAGCCAATGACATTACTATCAAAATCAACTTCAGGATGAGTCACGGATAAAGAACCGTTAGCGTTAGCTCCAACATGAAAGATTAAGCTTGGCTTATGCTTCATTACAGCATCTCTTACTATACGCCTATCTTTTAGATCCCCTTTTTCCCAAACTATATGACCCGATTTACAAACCGGTTTATGTTTATCAAAAAGGATTATTCTTTTGCCAAGACTTATCAATTCTTCTACTAAATGACTCCCAATAAACCCTGAACCACCTGTCACAAATATAGTTTTATAGCTTTTAAGATTAACCTCATTATCACCATTTCCCATATTTTCCCTCCTATAAGCTTTATAACATTTTTGTCAGCCTGTATCGTGCAAAAACTCATCTGCCATAAAATACTTACTTAAAAACGAATGATTCATTCATTTTTAAAACGGGAACAAATTTTCCATAGCACAGATTCCCCATCCTTAAAGACAGGGCTTAACAATTGTTAAAACAAACCAGAAACATTACTCAATTTTAAAATTAAGCGTTTTTAAAACTTCTCCGCTTTTACTGTTAATTATATCTACCCGCCAGCTACCGGTCTGCGTTGGTTCAATATCTCTATAACTATAGGTCCTAAAGTATTTTGATTTAATCGCTAATACTGAAAATCCCACTTCCTTATCGTTGTGAAACCATTTATGAAAGATCGATAAAGTATCCTTTGCCCCGGTAATATGGCTGAAGCAGTAGAGCCTTTTAACATCTTTTTTAAATTTGTTTCCACTACCTTCAGGTACGTGTTTATCAATACAGGTACACATATCCGCACGGTAGAGGATGATTTCATAACTGTGTGGAGGTGGGGGCGTGTCTTTTGTCACTACTTTTTTCTTCTTCGGTTTTGCTTTCCTTTCAGCTTTGGGGGCTGGTTTCACCTTTTTTGCAGGAGTTGCTGGTTTCACTTCTTTCTTTTCAGGTTGCACGGTATCCTTTTCAGCTTTTTTCGTTTCAGTAGCTACTTCTTTCCTTGGTTGGACGACTTCCTTTGTTCCTTTTGGTTTAGTTTCTTTTACCTGTTTCTCTTGAGCTTCTTTTTTTGCTTTCGGTTCAACCTGTTTGGTTGGATCAGGTTTCTTTTCTACAACAGGTTTTTTAGATACTTTTGCTTTCTTGTCCGCGGCAGGTTTTATCGCTTCTTTTTTCTTTACTTTTTCATCCGTAGCAGGCTTTTTTGTTTCCGTTATTTTTTTATTACCTGATGCCTTCGACTTAGTTTGAGTACTATCAGGTATTCCAAAAACTACGTTTGAACACATGAATCCTATTACTGTAAAAATGAAAAGTGGACGCATACCCTCCTCCTATTATTAAGGTTAAATGAATAGATATTTAAAATACGTTTAATCTTCGTTTTATAATAATAATTTTATTATTCAGGTTTCATTGACAACTTAATAATATTAGTATAGCCTGCTATTCCCAATCGTGCCATTTGATGTTTCGCTTTATTTTTATATTCTGCGGGCAAGACAACGCTGAATGAAGCGTTTGTCTTTCGAGCAGATTGTGAGAAAACAGCCCAATGATCCATGCTGTGTTTATTTATTAAAAGTTCTCCGGTTTCTATCTCAATAATGTGTTTGACGCCATTTTTAACAGCAGTTACATCAGGAACATAGCTTAACTCTTCTTTGCCCCATATTATTTTTTCAGGTTGATTATCATCTTCCGGATATACTGTTTTAATATCACGGTATCCGGCATTTGATAATGCTTGAGCAATATAAACAACCATCACTTCATGTAGTTCACTGTTTGTCCGTTTAGCCATATACGATCCTCTTCTCCGTAATGCTATTTTGATGTGTCTTTTTTTCTTTCTTGATTTATATACACTTAGCCATACTTTAAATAAAAAATAGTCGTATAAAATTTTAAATAACCTCTATAAGGTAAATATTAAAAACAAGATCTTCTCCAGCAAGGGGGTGATTAATATCCACATAGATATGATAAGCAGTGGTATACACAACCGTGACAACCATTTGTTCACCCCACTCATTTTTTATCTCGTAAATATCATTGTGTATTGGTTTTAGTCCTTCAGGCCATTTTTTCCGGTCGATTTCCAAAAGAGGTTTTTGTGCGCGCGAACCAAAGGCATCTTCTGCTTCTATCGTTACTGTTTTAGTATCACCTACAGACATACCAATTACTGCTTTCTCAAAAACCGGAACCACACCATCTTTACCTATTGTAAATTTGCAAGGCCCACATCCTTCAGTAGAATCAAACATCCTTCCATCTTTCAATCTTCCTGTGTAATTTATTTTTACCGTATCTCCCCATGTTACTCGTTTCACATTAAAACATCCCTTGTAATAATAAATGTAACTTACTTAAATGGATCCCATCGAACCACCTGCTTTTCATAATTATCAGCCGGGAAAAACTCTTTAAATATTTTATAATACCAGAGTTCCTTGGGACTGTTCAAGTTGTATCCCGTAACCGTGGTATTATTCTTTTTGAATTCTTCTTTAGAGACATATTTTGAAGCTATAGCATCCATACTATCATCTACGCTTGAACCGCCGGCAAAACGCAGCTTTTTTCTGTCAATTATTACCTGTGGTAGTCTATCGCGAAACGCTTCTCTGAGTATCCACTTTTCTGTTTGTTCTGTTCCATGGATTTTCCATTCAATGGGTATACTTTTCGAAAATGCAATGATGTATGAATCAAGGAACGGTGTACGGTAATCCACAGAATTACATAACCAACCACGGTCAAGACGCCGCAAGCCTGTATTATAGGCAATGTTAACCAGCTTATCCATCATTTTCTGCCGTTCCTTAATGTCTTTAATGTCCTTAAGAAGATGATACCCGCCGAACAACTCATCTGACCCTTCACCGCACAAACAACAATTAGTAAACCCTCCAGCAAGGCGAGAGGCAAACATATTAGCAATACAACCACTTATACAATCTTCTTCAAAACTCTCTAAATACCATACGGCGTTACGCACAATCGATTCAATTTCCTCTTCTTTGAACTCAAAAAAAAGATGACGATGCTGTGCCCCAAGGTGTTTTGCCACAATCCGGGCCATCTCCATATCAGGACTATCCTTTAAACCTATTGTAAAAAGGTTAACCTGGGGGTCAATCTCAAGGGCAATTGCTGCAATAATAGAGCTGTCAAGGCCACCACTGAGAGCGACACCACCAACTGCATGGTCGTTCATTCGTCTAAATGTAGCATCATATAATAGTTCTTTTACTTTTTCCTGTGCTTTTTTTGTAGACTCGCAGGAAGGGATATCAGGAGTATACATGCTAAAATTACGTATACCGGTTTGTGAGGAAAACACTTTCCCAGGAGGAAGTTCGCAGGCGTTATCAACCAACGGTATAAGTGCTTTTAACTCAGACGCAAAATATATTGTCTCATTTTTTCTACCATAAAAAAGTGACCTGGCCCCCACATGATCGCGGGCAAGTAAAAGCTCATTGTCATCTGCCACTGCAATAGCGAAAGAACCGTCGATATAAGAGAAACAGTCATTTTCATACGTTTCATATAACTGTGAGAGTACTTCAGCATCTGTACTGCGCGTATTCCCCTCGTTGAAAAGAAGACCGTCGAAAACAATACCTCTTTTGTTTCCCCCTGTATGTGCCTGTCCCCGTCTTGCACTGGTGTCTAATTTACAACATCCCAGTATATATTTTCCCTCGTTTACCAAAAACAATCCATCCGGCCCACGATGAAAAACTGCCCTGAGCATATCACTGACGGTTTGCTCTCTGTTTACAGACAAATTGCTACCATATGTTCCTGCTATCCCTGCCATGCTTTTTCTCCTTACTGTATCTATTTCCCTCTATTTTTCATATTGTTGTTATCCTAAAAAAGCATATATTTTTATCTTTACTCAGTATAAATACCATTATGGAATAAACAATCCTAATGTGTCTAATCGCTGTTGTGCCTGTTCAATAGTAGGTGAAAAATCCATTGAACAACCTATATTTTCCAGCACCTTCTCAAATTGTGTATAGCTCATTAACGAAAAATCGGTAACCAATACTATTTTACCGACTCCCCGCTTCTTTAAAAAAAACATTGTTCGTTCTATTTCATTACCGACATTCTCTGAAAAAGGTTTCAATTTAGTAATGTCACCTATTACTTCATAATAAGGTGAAAGTAATTTTGCTTTATGCAT
>CBDVBE010000069.1:0-20176 GCA_965372145.1 uncultured bacterium
GTTTTTTAGAAAAGAATCTGATAAGGAACTTACTTGCGGGTTTATCCCGCGTTAGAGAATACGATTTATGCATAAAATGGTTTCCCTGTTTATACTACGAATCAATTCTGTTATAGGACACGCGTTCTACTGCCTTGGCTGTATCCTGTTTGTACTGTTTGTGCTTCCCCTGGTTTTCCTCCTCACTCCATTCGGGCCGCTGGCGAATCGTTTTCTCAGTTTTGCCGTGCACAACTATCTTGCTTTTCTTACCCGGATATTTCTACCCGCTTTAGGCATTTATAAAATAAAAGAGATTAACGGATTTGATAAGATACCCAGGGGAAAAGCAATTGTTATTGTTGCGAACCACAGGGGAAAACTTGACGGCCCTATTCTTCTCGGCATGCTGAAAAATACGGCCGCAATTATAAAAAGCAAATATGCAATATCACCGGTTTATGCAGCCCTTGTTAAAAAACTCGACTTCATCACCCTTAATCCGCGTTCACGGGAAGCATTGGAAAAGACCATAAGCCGGGCAAATGAAGTACTGGAGCAGGGGAAAAGCCTCCTGATTTTTCCGGAAGGAACACGGACAGCATCAAGAAGGCTTCTTCCGTTTAAAGAGTTAGCCTTTCGAATAGCACAGGAAACAAATACCGATATTTATCCGGTGGTCATTTACACTGAGTTTGAATTTATGACAAAACAGGTTAACACTTTTTTCCCTGATAAAAAAAATTCCTTTATCATTCACTTTCTTGCACCGGTAAAATCATTAGAGAACGAACATTCTGCTGAACTGGCTGCACGGGTACGCGATTTGATGGCAAAAGAACTGGCTGCTATTGAAAAAAAAGAAGAATGATTCCAAACTGCGCAGGAATGACCGGTTGTTTAGATATATAGTAACCGTTCACGGGTTTAAAGGTTCAAAGTTCAAGGTTTAAAGCGTTTTTGTCATGAAAGTTTACAAATTCAAGCATCATCACAACGTTTTCTCACAGAAAAAGGCGTTTTAACCTTTAAACGGGGAACCCTGAACCTGTGAACGGTTACGATATATAACAGTGTGTTAATGTGAGTTCATTATTGGATTTTAATTTTATAAGGATTTCTACCATGCCAAAAAATATCCTGTTTACTCTTGATGATGTTAAAAGGGTACTGCCACATCGTCCTCCATTCCTTTTTGTCGATCAGGTCACTGACTTTAAACAACACGAACGGATTGGAACAGAGCGGTACCTGTATGAAGATGAACCCTTCTTTGCCGGTCATTTTCCAAACATGCCTATCATGCCCGGGGTACTTGTTACCGATGCTCTCGCACAAACAAGCGGCCTGCTATGGGGATTCAGTAAACAACAGGATGCCTTGGAGAATGGAGACCCTGCAGTTGAAAAAACACAGGAGATCTTTTTCCTCGCCGCTGCAAATATTAAATATACCAACCCGGCATATCCCGGAGATACCTTACAGATGACTTCGTATGCAGATAAATATTTCGGCGCACTCTATACCTATACGGTTGAAGCTGTCGTAAAACGAAAGGTAATTGCAAAGGGCAGGCTTACCCTTGCCATGATGAAGGGTACTATATGAGAATACTCGTCGTGCGCGGCATCCCGCGCAAAGAAGGCCATACACAGCATATAACCGACCTCGTAGTGCAGGGTGCCTCGGAAGCCGGGGCACATATTGACGACATTGACCTTTACACTAAAAAAATTAATCGCTGTGTTGGGTGTTACCACTGCTGGATTGTATCCCCCGGTACCTGCGTCCATCATGATGACATGCCCGGGATTATCGAACAGCTCTATGCCGCCGACATAATACTCTTCGCAACCCCTTTATACAACTATACCATGAGCAGTATCCTTAAAGGATTTCTTGAACGTCTTTTCTCCCTTACCAGACCGGGGCTCGTCAAAACGCCAAGCGGTTTGTTTAGAAATAAAGAATGGGTATCCGAAAAATGGGGAGTAAAAAAAATAGCCGTTATCAGTTCCTGCGCATTTAAAAGTATGCGCAATTTCAATCCACTCGACGAAACATTTAAACTGATCGCTAACGGCATGAACCTGAACTACCTTGGAGGAATTCTGCGCCCCGAATCACACCTGCTTCCCTTTACAATCTCTAAACCAAAAACAATTAAAATTATTGAAGCGGCACTGGCACAATGCGGGAGAGAGCTTACATCAAACGGTACCCTCCCCAAAGAACTCCTCGACAAGGTTGCCACTCCCCTGGCAAAGGATATGGCACACTTTCAGAATTACTCCACTATCTACTGGGAAGAAGTCGCCGCATTGGGAAACGAGGGAATCGATCCTAAAAAAGTCCAGGCAGTTATCGTTCGTGACGTTCGTATACTCATGCATGAAATGGCCCGTTGTATAAATCCGCAAACAACCGCTAAACTGAAGGCAGTGTTACAGTTTAACTTCACTGATAAAAATCTTCACTACTGCATGACTATAAACAAAGGTACCTGTACGCTTGAAGAAAAGGAGAGTGCGACCTTCGACCTTTCTATTACTACCGACTCCGCTACGTGGGGGCAGCTATTTACACAGGAATTACCTGTTAAAGATGCAATCATGGAGAAAAAAATAGTGCTGGAGGGTGATAAAAATCTTTTCATGCGATTGGGCCGGTATTTCCCGCCGCCGTCCAGTTAACAGTGAGTTAAGCGGAAGGAAATGGAAATGACCTTTCCGATTCTACTCAATGTTATCCAGGGGCTTTCGCACTCGCCCACGGGGATAACAGTGAGTTAAGCGGAAGGAAATGGAAATGACCTTTCCGATTCTACTCAATGTTATCCAGGGGCTTTCGCACTCGCCCACGGGGATAACAGTGAATTCAGTTGCGGTACGCTTTCTATATTTTTAACCCGTTAACTGCAATGCTGGAATAAGCAGAATTTAATATTCAGGAAACATTATACATTCCCAAATGTATGAGTAAAGCGTTTTCTATTTCTTTCAGTTTTTCAGGTGAAACCTTTCCAAAAGATTTTAACAAGCGTTTTTTATCTATAGTCCGTATTTGGTTGCATTTTGCTTTGAAATTTTTTGTAAGACCTGATTCGCCGGAAGGCAGGAAAGTTTCGAAAGGATAAATTTTTCCCATACTGGAAGTAATAGGAATCACGGCAACGGTTTCAGAAAATTGATTGTTTATATCATTTGAAATTATCAATGCAGGTCTGGTTTTATTAATTTCAGAACCAACTGTTTACTATCATAAACAAAAAAGACGCTTTTTGACCACATTCAACTGTTATTAATTGCGATTCATTACATTTTTATTGTTATATTATGGTATAGGGGTGTTATTAATTCAACCTGTCAGGTTAAAATTAGTGAGGGGGCGTGTATGAAAACAGTGTTACAATGTTGTATGGTTCTTTTATTTCTCTGTTTTTCCTTATCTGCCAAAATTACAGTTTCATTACCCAATTCCGACATCTCGGTTCAAAACAATTCCGGAATTGCACAATTCAATGCAAGTCTGATAAAAGCATGCCCCGGAGAACCGCTTCTACCTGTTTACAGGGCCTCCGTTCTTCTGCCTCCGGATGCCGATCTGAACACTGTTTCCTGTTTTATTGAAGGATTAGAAGAAGAATGTGTTTCAGGAACTTTTAGCGTTGAACCGGCACCTCCACATGCAACGGTTACCGGTTTGCATTGGCCCAGAAACAAAAACATCTTACATGGAAAAGATATAGATATCTATAACAGCAATAAAATCTTCCCGGAACAACATGTAACAATTCTTGATAAGGGTAAAAAGAACTGTTTCAACATGGTTGATGTACACGTCACTCTTTTCAGATATAATCCTATAGCGATGAAATTGTTTCAAATAAAAAAAGGGAACCTTATAATTAATTTCGCTAGAAAATCCGGCTATAGGTCTTCACGAAACACCAATATTCTAATCCCGGAATTCACGAGGAAATCGGTCAAAAAAAGGGTTATTAATTATGAAGAGTTCGCGGGCCGTTATGAGACCGATTTTAATTTTACCGATGATAACAAAATGGTTATAATCACCACAAGCGCGATACAGTCCGGTGCTTCGAAATTTGAAGATTTTGTTCAATCAAAAAAAGACAGGGGTATAGACATACAGGTTGTTACAGAGGATGATTGGGGTGGAGGCAGTGGAAGTACTGCTGCATCAAACATCAGAAAATGGCTCCAGGATAATTATCAACAGCTGGCCATACACCATGTTCTTTGTATTGGTAATAATACCGGTGATGTAGCAATGATGATTTTTCCTGATTTCAACACCTACATTCCAGGTACTGATGCCTATTCCGAATGGGCCTTTGCGCAACTTACCGGTGACTTTGATGATGATGCCAAATGTGAAGTAAGTGTGGGGAGAATACCTGTTTTTAATAATGATATGGATAAGTTAGATGCAATCCTTGAAAAAACTATGGCTTATGAAAATGCAGATAGAAACAGTATTGCATGGCGTTTTAATGCGCTCATGGGAGCCGGCGGATTTTCCACCGACTCAAAAGGAGACATACCCTATGAGCAGGCACATAATGATTTTATTGTTAAAACACCTCCCTGGAAAGACTATAGGATATATGGAACCTCCTATGGACAACCCACGGGTACACCCGATAAAGTCGGCATTTCTGTTTCTATTTTTACCAATCAATGGAAAAATAACAGTTATGGCCTTGTATCATATTTATCGCACGGCAATGCAACAAGCGCTTCTAGTGTTTTCAGTTCCAGCAGTGCTTCATCCATTGGAAATGATTATCCCTCATTTTCAATTTGTGGTGCATGCACAAATGCTTCACCAAATAACCCTGGAAGCATTTGCTATTCCATGTTACGCTACTGTTGTGTCGGCTCTATTGGCGGCACAAGCTATACAGACTATGAGCCGAATACTCTTGACCACCTTGAAACAGGTGGAAGCAATGAAGGATTCGCTTATAACTTTATCAGATGCATGGTAGCGGATTCAATGGAAGCTGGCGATTGCATGACTTATCTGCGAGATCTTGATCCCAATTACCCTACCGGTAAATGGCTTAACCGGGTTCCCTATAATCTTTTCGGAGACCCGTCAATTGGTATTTATACCTGTAAAGGTCCTACTGAAGTCACATCACTTCCCAAAGAAATAACTTTCAATAATAAACTGTATGCCATATCTCATGGAAAAGGTCCACATTCCTTTGTGACCTTCAATTTCAATCAAAGAAAAATTAGTTCAGCAGTATTAAGGATTTATACAGTTTCAGGATCTGAGATCGATGCAATTGCTCTTCCAGCAGGAATAACGTCATTTAAATGGGACATGACTAACAAAAAAACTGGTAAAGTCAGTACCGGTTTGTATATAGCACGGTTGTGTAGAAACAATGCAAAAAGTTCTACAGGTACTGTAACTACCAAATTCATTATCAGGTAGCGAATATAAGAGAAATTGATACTGTAAAAGGGGAGGTATAGTATGGAAAAGTGGATATCTAATCGCTTTGTATTTTCTTTGTTTTTTTCATTTTTTTTCTTAATCAACGTCTATTCAGAATCTTCACAGGGCACAACGATTCAATTTGTTGAACCATTGGAAAATGACGAGTATACTACTAAATCTCAATTTGTACGCGCCTATTTTACCTATAAAGAAATGGCACACAATGCGCTGGATATATTTGAAGTTGAGGCATTTGAAATCTCGTATGAAGATAACTATATCGTACTGAATGTAGTACCGGAAGACATAAAAACTCTCACCGATCTGAATTTTAAAGTTGCGCCCTATCCTGAGTATGATATTCACCATAACCGGACTGCCGGAATACAGCAGAATGGGACCATTCAGGGGTATCCTTCCTACCGGATTGTGGAAAAAACCTTTGAGATTGCAGAGTCGTTATGTACTGAATTTCCGGATTTTACTACCTGGATTGATGCGGGCGATTCATGGGAGAAAGAAGAGGGAATCGGCGGGTATGATATAATGGTGCTGCGCCTTACCAATTCCAAGATTGCAGGTCCCAAACCAAAATATTTCATAACCGGATCAATCCATGCCCGGGAATATTCGACTTCAGAGTTAAATCTCCGCTTTGCTTTCTATCTTCTTGAAAATTATGGCAAGGATGCTGATGCTACCTGGATGCTGGACCACCAGGAATTCCATGCCATGTTCTATGCAAATCCCGATGGCCGTAAGCATGCTGAAGAAGGCAAATACTGGCGGAAAAACACAAATTCGAATTATTGTAAATCAAATCCCAGTAAACGAGGCTGTGATCTTAATCGAAACTTTGACGCTAACTGGTCGGGCTCAAGCGACGAGTGCGGTGAAACTTTCTCCGGTGCCAGTGCCGCGTCAGAACCTGAAACGCAGGCGGTGCAAAATTGGCTCAAACAGGAATTTACCGAAAAGGGTGTCGGCGTATATATGGACCTTCACAGTTATGGCGAAATTATCCTTAATTCGAGTACAAGTGAAATAGAGTTCCTGGCAAAAAAATTCTCCCATTTCAACGGATATGGTACCAAGGCTAATACAAGAGGTATGACTATTACCTATGCATATAATGTCGTCGGTGTAGCTTCATATTTATTTGAGCTTGGCACCTCATTTTTCCAGAGTTGTGATTATTTTGAGAATACTATTGTCCCTGATAACATCAAGGCCTTTGAATATGCTTTCAGGGTCTGTCGTGATCCCTTGAAATTACCTGCCGGACCTGAAGTTGTTGATGTTTCCTTCAGCAATAAGATACTGACCGCTACTGTTGATGACGGCCTCTATACAGGGAGTTCTTCATCACAGAATATCGCTGCTGCGGAATACTATATCGGTACTCCACCCTGGATAACAGGAGCCACCCCCATCCCCATGGAAGCAACGGATGGGAGCTTTGATGAGAAAGAGGAAGAGGTTACTGCAACAATCAGCACAAGGGACTTACGGAATAGGCAGGTGCTTATCTATGTGCGCGGAAAAGATGTGGATGACAACTGGGGACCTGTTTCAGCAACATTTTCTGACCTTACCCCTGTAACCTCCCCGATACCTGAGCAGCATATCTCACAGGTGGAAGTACACTACCCGAATCCGTTATTACTGCCGGCAACCATTACAGTGAAGCTACCCCAGGCAGCCCATACACAGTTTTTGGTATATAATGTGAGCGGGAAAGTTTTAGCCACTTTGACTGATAACGTAATGGGTCCCGGAGCGCATACTATTCAATGGGATGGAAAAAGTGATGCCGGTAAAACATTGGCTGAAGGGATTTACCTGTTTCGACTCCAGGTTAATGAGTATGTACACATGGGGAAAATGGCGCTTGTCAAATAGGTCAAATGACAAAGGAAAGCTGTATTTCAAGAAAAAATCATACCTTTAGTCGAATATGTAATAAATATAGTGTTATTCAATATATTAATTATTAGATTATATATAGTATGAGTTATTTTTCTTATTAAACCGTTCTGTGATTATTCCAATTTAAATATGTTTGGTGGGGGCTTATTTATGGATCCAGAATAAAAATTTGGATTAATTATAGTTATTGGGTTAACTATAATTGATCTAAAAAAACTGGAGGAGAGAGACCATGATTCTTCATAGGTATAAGCACTTGGTAAGGTGTTTTTTTTGTGTTGTAAGCCTTCTACTGATTTTCCAGAATTCATTCGGTGAAAAAGCATGTAAATTCATGTATACCGGTTATCCGGAGTATTTAAATGGCAAAACTCTGGTATTACCTGATGAAGTTGTCGCAATGTCAGAGTATGTACCGGTCGGCAATGCTGCAGAAATCCTCTTTGAAGGTGAACCTGCTTCCATCTTCTTTATTATAGATAATTCTGTCAGTATGCTTCAGACAGATCCCAGTGGTTCACGGTTTACCGTTGTCCATGACCTTATTGACTCAATATATCAAAGAAGCCCAAATTCAGAAGTTGGCCTTTCGGTTTTTAGTGGTATAATGTTTTTCAATACTTCTGATGATGATATATTTGAAACAGTATTTAACATGCTTGGAGCATACATACCTTTATTAAAGCTTAATAAAGACTATAATGGAAGAACGGGATATGAAATTCTGAAATTTTATTTGCGTACAGAAAATGGGAATTTGATATATAATGGTGATATGTTCTCTGGAACAAATATTAATTCTAGTTTCGAAGCCTCAAAGCAAGCTTTTTCAAAGGCCCTATATCCAAAAGATTATCATTTTAACATTTTTCTATCTGATGGTGAAGCAAATGTAGGTGGAATCAATGGATTGGATATTGATTATTATGTCAATGGCACAGGTGTTGCGACTAGTTTTACAGTCTTTTTTGGTAATGCGCCAGGTAGTTTACAATCAATGACCAATAATATCAAAACTAATGGCTATTCAACATCAAATCCCCTCTCCAACCTCTGGTCAATTGAGACGGATTATGAAACATTAATGAAACTGCTTATGGAAAATGTTATTCATATAGTTATACAACAGGAAATACAATATACTCCACTGGAGCTAACGGTAAATACTATAAATCCGATAACCGGATGGGACAGCACCGGCTTTCTTTTCGGAGAAATGTTCGAGCTTTTTCCAACGAATGATTTTGAATATGTCATCGTGTATGATGTTTTAATAGATACCCTCAAGAAAACAAGGAATCCGACATATGATACTACCCATATCATTAAGTATACCGTTGAAATACAGGAAGGTGCACCGGTCCCGGATTCAGTTGAAATAATCTGCTGGGGAAGAAACCTTGAATTTTACTATAATAACACTAAGATTAGCTCTGCCAATGAAAAAATGAAGGAGCTGGAAATCAGGTTTACTCCCTACGAGGTTGACACCTTTTATTATTACCAGGATGTTGAAGTCACTATCACCCATGCCAATGGAAATCCAAAGGATGTCGAAAAATTTAAACTGGCGGAAATCAGCGATTATTTCACCCATACATTTCCACGGACTGTAGCTAATGCAAATCCCGGTGACAATACTCTTCAGCATCAGGACCCTGACAGCATTATCGCGACATTTAAAAATCCAAAACTCTTTCTTGACACGCTGCGCATCGCGATCCCCTATAGTATAAGTACCATAGTCGCCCTCGAGCAGGGTGTTTATTTCGATAATAATGCAGACGGCCATGTGGACAGCCTCTATATTAAATTTGCTGACGGAGTGGCCGATGAGATCAAGAATAATATTGATGAAATAATGGGTGCAATTGAGCTGCCCGCTTTTCGTGATTTCAGCGACCTGGTATATCTATATTCTGACAACGGTATATCTGTTACACTGAAAGAGAATGCTTCGGATATCAGGACTTATGTTACTGATGAAGATAAACTGGTTATTAAGGATCCCCTGTATCTTACCACTGGCGCCCTCCTAGCAAAAAAGACCGTCGACATTATCGATTCAATGGCTCCAATCATTATGAAAGCAAGCCTGATAGACTCAATGTCAGTTTCGGCGAGGGATGAGCTTACCATAGTGTTTTCGGAAGGTGTTGAAACCATTACCGACAAACGCCCGTTTAGATTTTATTGCACCGGACAGGCAAAAACATACAACGCGGATCTGAGTGTCATCAGCCAGAATAATGAGACCGGTGTTTTTAAAGTGGAATCTGTTGATGGCGTTTCCAAAATAGTGAACGGCGATTCTATTCGTATCAACTGGGAGGTTGCTGATAACGTATACGATTCACTCGGAAATAACCAGGATAATCCCAAGAATATCAGACGTGAGATAGAGGTTACAATTATTAAGGATATGATACGGGTAAACAGCGGAACCTACTTTGACAACAATGCTGACGGCCGTGCTGACAGCATCTACCTGAAAGTGTCCGGTGAAAAGTTTGAAGAAAATGCTGATGCTGTACGTGATGAACTCGGCAAATATCTCCCTGCATGGCGTACATTTACCATTGAAAATTCCTTTGTCGTAACTGACGGCGTGTCATATAGTGTGGATGAAGGACTTGGAGATGCGGGAATGACCTATATCACTTCTGATGATGTTTTTCAGATAGCACAGGAGATAGAACTGCCCAATGGTGGCATTATCGATACAGTCACCTTAACAATTGGTGACGCGATGGCGCCGGTTATTATGAAAGCGAGCCTTATCGACTCCCTCGATCCTGAAGGAACTGATATACTGACCGTTACCTTTTCAGAGAAGGTCAAGGAAATAAGCAGAGAGCGTCCCTTTACATTTTATAGTCTCCTAACAAAAGAGATATATGATGCCTATCTGAGTACTATCGGCCCAAATGGCGCTGTTGGTGTTTTTAAAGTTACCAGAATTGAGGGCGTAGAGGCAATAGAAGAAGGGGATTCGATCAGGATTTATTGGGAGGGGGAAGTCTATGATACTCTTAACAATGAGCAGGATAACCCTGAAAATATTCGGAGGCGGATAGATGTTAATAAGATTTCCATGGATTATGACATAGTTCTGAAATCGACTATCCTTGATTATAACGAGGCTAGTGATCCCGGTTACTTAAAGGATAACGAGTGCATTATGAGACTTTTAGCCGTGATGAAAGAGAACTATAAAGGAATCATGTTTATAACAGTGGAACCTGATGACAGTACAAAAGTAACAGAGCTTGATAGTCTGGCAGCCACCCTGAATATTTACGATGCTGTAGGTAACGTCGTATTGGATGGTGCTGAAATGTGTTTTGATGAAAAAAAGAGACGCCTTGTTTATATATGGGACGGTGGTAATAAACAAAACAGAAAAGTTGGCAGAGGCGCGTATGTGGCAATTATACCGGTACGTTTTTACTGCGATAATAAAGAACTGGAAAACCGTAATCGTACAATCCAAGGTATGCTTGGTGTGAAGGAATAGGGGTTGGGGTTTTAGTTGATTGCTGTATAGGAAATGGGTTCCTTCGTCTCTGCTCAGGACAGGCTCGCACACCGTGACTAGTATAGTTAATTCAGAATTCTGATATTTAAACTAGTGTCTATCCGGAAACTGGTAAGAATGAAAGTTTGTCATTACCGCGCAGGCGGGAATCCATCTTTTTTTATTGTTTTAGGGCCTGGATGCCCAACTACTCGGGCATGACAGCTTAAAAACAAAACTTTTAGGACAAGCACTAACTAACCGGAAATATTAACAAAGGAAACTTTTGAAAAATAGATCTTTTTTATTATTCATTACATTTCTTCTCTTGATTAAATCAATCATATGGGCTGATGATATCCAGGAAGCAACGAATATTGCATTAAAAGAATACAGATCATTCATATATTTATGCCTTGATCCGGTTACAAAAAAACAGTTCAATCTAACTGATAGCGATGAAGTGGGAGAAGCTACACTGGGCGAGCCCATGCAGTTAATGATCATCCCGCCGGAAAAAATTCTGAATTTTGAAAGGGAAATGACCATAGATGAATGTACGGTTCCGATTAAAAGCTATTATTTCCCCGTCATTTTTAACAATTCAATGAAACTTATAATCACAGTAAACAGGTATAAAGCGGGGGACAACTACGAAATCGGTTCTCTGGGACTTGACTGGCTCGCGAAAGAGATAATTCTGATTCTGAGAGAATTTCCTTTGAATAAGGGATATACTCCTGTATTATGCCAGAATCCTGCAACTCAGTACTACTCCTTTCATATCCCGCAAAAGGACAAAATGAATTTAACTATAATTCATCCTGGTGCCAATGGAGGAAAAAGTACCTATTCACAATTGTCTTCACTCGAAGAGGCGATGGTTGAGTATCAGGAACTCCTTAAAAACAGGTTACCACTAAAAGAGTTGAAATGAAACGGTATACATTTTTACTTTCTTCTGTATTTATTGCCCTGTGTGCGTATGCAATCAATGCGGGAATTATGGACATGCCCCTATGTCCGCAGGAGATGAGTAAATGGTGCTGGGCTGCTTGTTGTGAAGCTGTTTTAAAAACCTATGATGTTAATAATGTGAGTCAGAGTAATATTGTCACCCATATTTTTGGAAGTGTTGTTAATGAGGGTGGTGGTGAATATGACATGGTAAAAGTGCTGAATGATTTAGGGGATTGTGACGCATCACGAGTAGGTAAAGCCTCGGAAGCAGATTTGAAAATGCACGCCGATAATAATAATCCCTTAATTATAGGATGGGTAATACCTGCACAAAATCATGCAGTGGCTTATGCCGGATATAATAAGCATAAAGGAAAGAGTGTGTATAAAATTATGAATCCCAGTGGTTCATGGATGATGATGACTTATCAGGCAATAGAAACAGCAAACAATGCCGGCGTGTGGCAGGCTTCTGTTATAACTGAAAAGGGAATTCCAAAGATTAAATTAACGACCTTGAATAATAGCGGTGTCTTTGCTCAGGGAGAAGAAGTTACTATATCATGGGAAGCCAATTTTGAAAGTACCATTGACATTGAACTGTTAAAAGGCGGTTCCTCTCTCAATGCAATTACCTCGTCAATACCGGTAACCCCCTCTTCGTATGATTGGACAATACCCAAAGATCTTGAAGACGGGAGAGACTATAAAATAAAAATATCAAAAATAGATCAACCAACGGTATTTACTGAAAGTAACTTTAATTTCACTCTAAACACCGTACCAACCTTTACTTCCGATTCAACGGGAGAAGCAGTTGTTAATGTTGCATGGGAACATACCGTCTCGGTTCATGACAACTGTGATCCTGAAAAACTGGAATTCAGTGTTTCTCCGGATATCCCCAATGGTATTACATTGGAAACGAATAATGATTATACTGCAACCTTAAAGGGTACACCCGGTGAAGAAGGAACGTTTACATTTAAAATCATGGTCCTTGATGACATTCTCATCGATCCGGTTGAACAGAATTTCACACTCAAAGTAACGGACATCTCCGCAATTACATTTACCAATCTCATTGCTGAGGCACATTCTCCCGTATTTACATCTTGCCCTAATCCGGTTCAAATTGGAGAACAGGAAATTAGCTTTAGCGTAAATTATCCCTCAATAAAGTCAGGGGAAATCACCATATTTGATGCTACAGGTTCTCTTATTGACAACATGACATTATCACAAAACGGCCTCTACACCTGGAATTTACAGAATCAGCAGAAAAATACTGTCGGATCAGGAACCTATTTAGCTATATTGGATATATATGATAGAAATGGCGCATGTAACTCCTATCGATTATATGTTGCCGTGAAGCGATAATAACAGCCGTAAGGCGTGGCTTTTATGCCGTTGACCTGGATGGGCTTTATTGTACGTCTTAAACATTTGTAAAACATGGAAGGGTTAAACTTTTTCCTAAATTGGGAGGGCTCTTATGTTTAATAAATTTACAGGCTTTTTATTAATACCGTTGTTACTTTTTTCTGCCGAAACTGTTAAAAGGGAATACCGTTTCGAAGAACCAAAAATAATAGACAATGTTGCATATCTAAAAGGATGTTATTCTACACGAGAAGCCTTTGCGCCCAACATTCCGGTAAGACCGGTTAAACTCCTCATTCCAAGAGGCCATCAAGTCGTATCATTCAGTGTCAGTCATGGCAAACCGGTTCTTATGAAAGGAGAATATTTTCTTAACCCTTTCAGGCCTTCAGGCAGAATTGCAGTAGGTCCACCAAAAGATTATTATAAAAAGCGGTCAAATGAATATTCCAAGGATTCCTTTTATCCGACAACAGTGAGATCAGAAAATTACTACACACAGGTTAAAAACGGGAATACAATTTTTCTTGCCAGGCTGAATCCTGTCCAATATAACGCGGTTACGGGAAAGATCAAATATTATAAAAACATCTCTGTTTCTGTGAATACAGAACCCTCAAGAGCACCTCTGCTAAAATATCATTGTACTCCTTCTATCAAAGGCTATTTAAAGCTTCTTGTTGATAATCATGAGGCTGTTGATAAATTACCTCTTACAGAAAAAAAAGGCGATAGCTATGAATATTTGATAGTCACATCAAGTTCACTCTTGAATTCTTTTGATAAGTTTGTTGCATTCAATAAGAGAAGGTGTTTAAGAACAAAAATTGAGTCAATGCAGAATATACGGGCCAGAATGAAAGGGAAAGATGATGCGGAGCAACTGAGGAATTTTATTCGTGAAGAATACGAAAATTATAACATTGTATATGTTCTCCTTGGTTATGATATTGAAGCAGTCCCATTTCGGGGAATGAGAGCAGAGTGCTATGATTATGGCACGACGTTGTATGATTCGAAACAAATTGCTGCGGACATGTATTTCTCATGCCTGGATGGAACATGGCAAAATTCAGGAAGCCAATATTATGGTGAATTCGGCTGTGAGGATATCGGCTGGGAGGTATATGCCTCCCGTTTTTCAGTGGGAGATGAGACTGAATTAAATAATATGATTAATAAAACAATTGGGTATCAGGAAAATCCGGTTAAGGATGAAGTATTAAACAATTTACTTCTCGGGCAATATTTATGGGGACAACCGCAACACCCGGTAGACTGCTGGGGAGGTGATTGCATGGATCAATTTATGGGTTCTTGCAATGCCAATTTCTATACCACTACCGGATTTGACGATAAATGGAATACTACTAAATTATATGACAAGGATGATGAATGGAGTAAAAGTGATTTTATAAATACCGTGAAAAATGAAAAAAGCGTATGGCTTGACCATTTTGGTCATTCAAATACGTATAAAGTCCTTGAAACCGCAAGAGAGGATGTAACCAATAGCAATTTTACAAACGATGGTACAAATGCCAACTTTTTACTAATAAACACGGGCGGCTGTTTTCCCGGTAAATTCTCGGCTAGTGATTGTATAGGGGAACATTTTACTTCAAAGATTTCAAATTGCGCATTTGCGTTTATGGGTAACTCAAGTTATGGTTTTGGTGACGATGGCTACGACGGGAGTTCGGGTACAGACGGTTCAGTGACAAGAATTCAAAGATTTTTTCACGATGCGATTTTTGGTAAAAAAATACATTTTCTGGAGATGATGAATGCGTATTCCAAAGAGGTAAACGCTAATCTGATTTGTGAATCCGATCTAAAGAAACCTCCATATTATGGGCAAATGAAATATATCGCCTATGAAGTGAATGTCCTTGGGGATCCGGCTCTTTCTCTTTGGACAGATACGCCAAAGGAATGGAGTGATCTGCCAACCGCATCAGCAACCGATTCAGAATTCAAAATGGAAACACCGCCATTCACGTGGGTAGCTCTCCTTGATGAGAATGACAGCATCATAACTACTCAATTGACAAGCTTCGATACCGCAACCTGTGATACCATGTTTGATCCGGGAGATGGCCACTGTAAAATTACTGATGCCGTATATACAGAATATGCACTTGCACATCCCGGTGAATCTTTGAAAGTAAGAATAAAGGCTCATAATTACCTGCCATATGAAGGGACGGTTGTAATTGAGGGTACAGGAATCACAAATAACAGTAATAATAAACTCCTGTGTGCCAATTATTTTTATTCCTCTAATGGAAAAGTGAAAATCGGCTATACCTTACCAGAGCAAGGAGTGGTAAAGGTTTCTGTTTTTAATTCGAAAGGTTCTTTGATTAAATTAATTCAAAAGAGACAAAGTGTTGGTGGACATTCTATAACTATTGACAATTTGGGTAGTGGTATTTATTATTGTAGATTAAAAGTAAAAAATCTTAATGATATTGGAAAAATTGTTGTAACAAAATAGGCTATTCATTAAACATTGGGATTATATATTTATTTCTTAAGACGAAGTTTTTTATTAACTTCGTCTTTTTTTAAAAGATATACATTTTAAGAACCTTATTGATCCCCGTTAAAGTGTCATTGAAAAAAGGTATGCGTCTATAACAAGAAAAAGTCAATTCACCCCGTAGACACTTTATCAACTTATAAATCAAATTTCCACCATACAGGATGTAACAATAGCTTAATGGTTTCACCATACTTGCTTGTTTTTACAGTTTCTATAGGATCGCTGCCTGCATACCAGAATTTTCTGCCTGTATCAGAGATATAATAATGAGATTTTAGGAAATAATCCTCATAATGAAGTTTATATTCTTTCATTGAGAAACACGGTAATTTTAAAGATGTATTATTATATTTAATAGTGGATAATTTTGAAAAGTCCGGATTAATCATTCTTTTTTTTTCAAATAACTCCTCGAATATTAAATAGTTTGTAACATTAATTTTTGTATTTATTAATTGAGAATTTAGGTGGTTGATAAATTTTGAACCATGAGAAGCGCTACCGTTGATAGTAAGTCCATTATCTCTTAATATTTGAAGTACTTTAGTTAAATTAACTGAAGGTTTAATATTATGTTGGAAATAATCGGTAATCAGGTTATTGTGTAAACCAATTCCATGTCCCATACTCTGAATTTCTCTAGCAATATTCAGTGTTTCAGGTAACCTTGTTTTGAAGTATTTTGCGCTGTGTAAAATAAAGTATGTTGATGTTAAACCATATTTTTTTTCAATTCTGGCCATTTGGAAAGCTGTTGAAATGTCTAAATCAATATCATGTCGAATTAATATTCTTCTTTTTTTATGTTCTGAATTATGATAATGATCAAAAATATTAACAGATTCAATGTTTTTGATTGTAGAAAGCCGGCTGCAAAGATATGAGTATGAATATGGGTTAATTTTATATTTTTTTTTCTGTAACCTGTATTTTATGTTTCTTAAGAATCTATATATTTTTTTCATTACAATGTATTTGAAATTTGATAAGTTGCACTCATATATTGAGCTTTTAGCTGAGCTATTTGAGTGGATTTTAATAATAAATCAAGAATAGCTAAATGCATTTATAGTTCCATATTCTTTCTAACTTTTTAATAGTGCTTTGTCTTAAATATAACAATATTTTTTTAAAATTAAAAGAAGGAGGTAACAAAGCCAGCTCTTTCGGTTGTCGCCCAGTGTGAATAAAAAAGCCATCAAAATCCGCATGGCACGACTAATTAGTATCTGTTAAAGATAGCTTGTTTTGAATGTCATTCCGGCATGCTTTTGGCCGGAATCCAGCTTTTTAAGTGTTTAAGGGCATGGATTCCCGCCAAAAACATGCGGGAATGACTGTCATCTGTCAATATTTAACAGAATCTAATTAATCAAATTTAAGTTCACACATGGCACTCGCGCGAATTCCGGATGCCTGCTATTACATCATCAACTGACTGATAAGAAGATTCGCTATGAGGATTAATATTGATGCGGCCACAACCGCTTTGCGGGTTGCGGCACCCACACCGACTGCCCCACCAGTAGTAAAATATCCAAAATAACACCCGCATAAGGCTGTTATACCGCCAAACGACAAGCTTTTTATCAAGCCCATATACACATCATCCATACGAAACATAAGGTGCATACTGTTATAAAAGGTGTTGGCATGAAGCTGCAATGCAAAGGATGCAAGGATTTGTGCACTGACAATTGCCGTTGCAGAACCGAGGATAAAGAGCACCGGGCTCATTATAAAACCGGCTAACACCCGCGGCGCAATAATGTAACTCATCGGATCCAACGACAAACAAACCATAGCATCAATCTGTTCATTTACCCGCATAGTACCTACTTCCGCAGCAAGCTTGGCTCCGATACGACCGGCAAGCACCAGGCCGATAAGCGTCGGACCCAGTTCACTTAGGGTGACCTTTAATACCATCATTCCCAGATAATTGAGACTTGCAACATCACCGGTAAGATATTTCACAAACCAGGTAGCAATAAAACCGGTGAAAATAGAAGCAAGCAGCACTATAGACAGAGAGGCTACACCAATCTGCATCAGTTGCTCAACAATAATATGATACCGTGGCTTCGCTTTGGTTACATTAAACAACATGATGCACATCGAGCCCAGTTGCTCAAACGATTCACGGGTCGCTGAGCCGAATATTTCTGCAAGGTTATCAAGATGTTTTTTAATAAGAATTTCCCCAGTGCTTGATTGTCTCTATATAGTAACGGGTCTTGCCAGATGTAAGAAAATATATCGTACGATATAAACATTATAACCATTACTTCCTTTTATGCATGGTAATATAATAATTAGTAAGCGTTCACAGAACGCTGAAATTGGAACCTTGAAATTTTAAGCCGTGAACGGCTACAATAATTAATCCGTCTTCAAAATTGCTTCGAAATCAATCTGCTTTCGAAATAGAGAAGGTATTTCGCTATTTTCTCCTTCATCACGTTATGGAGTAATGGGGTATTGGAATGATGGAGTAATGGATAAAAAGCTATAAAACCCAACACTCCAGTACTCCATTAAGAGTGTTAAATGTATAAATTCAGGTATTAAAGTAAAATCTCAGAGATCAGGAGTTCTAAATCTCCTCAAAATGCCCGGTGAAATGCCTGAGAAATTTTGACTGGTAGGTTATACGATACCCTTTGATTCTTTCCCTTTTCTTCCATACTGCATCAATAACCTCAAGGATATAATCAAAATGACTCTGCGTATATACCCTTCTGGGGAAAGCCAGGCGGACCAGTTCCAGTGGTGACGGTTTCTCGTTTCCTTTATCGTCAAAACTGCCGAACATCACACTGCCCAGTTCAACACTGCGGATACCACCTTCAATATACAGGGCATTCACCAGCCCGATCCCCGGATACAGCAGTGGTGGAATATGAGGGAGGAATGCCTTCGCATCAATAAACACGGCATGGCCGCCCGGTGGTTTGACATACGGTACACCCATCTTTTCCAGATCCCTGGCAATATACATAACCGTGGCATGCCGGTATTCCTGATACTCCTTCTCAAGCGCTTCCATAAGGCCGACAGCCGCAGCTTCAAGGTCTCTTCCCGCCAGACCGCCATAGGTCGGAAACCCCTCCTTTAATATTAACAGATTTCTGAAATCCTCTGCCCAGGTATCATCATTGCAGACAAAGAAACCACCGATATTGACCAGGCCATCCTTCTTCAAACTCATGGTCGCTGCATCTGCGCAGGAAAACATCTCCTGTGCAATCTCCTCCAGCGTTTTATCAGTATACCCATGCTCTCTTTGCTGGATAAAAAAAGCGTTTTCAGCAAAGCGGCATGCATCAATAACAAACGGGATATTGTATTGAGTGAGAACCTTTTTCACCTGTTTTATATTCTCCATTGCTACCGGCTGCCCGCCGCCGGTATTATTGGTAACCGTAATCATGCAGAACGGAATTGACGCCGCCCCATATTCCTTAATACATTGCTCCAGTTTGTCAACATCCATATTCCCTTTAAACTGCGCTTCCGATGTATTATCAAGTCCTTCATCGCAGAGTAAATCGACCGCTTGAGCACCGACATACTCTATGTTTGCCCTGGTTGTATCAAAATGGCTGTTATTCGGAACCACATCCCCTTCTTTTAATCGTGTTGATGCAAGAATGCTCTCTGCGGCTCTCCCCTGATGAGTCGGCAGAACATGTTTCATACCGGTAACGTATTTTACCGTACTCTCAAATCGCTTCCACGACCGGCTCCCTGCATAACTCTCATCACCAAGCATCATAGCCGCCCACTGCTTCGTAGACATCGCACCGGTACCGCTGTCGGTCAGCAAATCGATACAGCAGTCCTCTGCGTCAAGGAAAAACACATTATTGTGTGCCTTCTGTAATGCAGTAATACGCTCATCACGTGAAATAACCTTTAACGGCTCCGTCATTTTAATACGAAACGGTTCTATTATTGTTTTCATGAATCACCTCTATCTTCATCTACGATACATTAGTGCTCTTTCTCTACCACGGATGCATTTCTAATTTATTTCACGAATAAGAAGATACTTCTTCTCACCCTTAAAAATTCTTTCATCAATAACCTTAAACTTTAAATTCAAATAGCCTTTAAGTTTCCGTTGAGAACAGGTGCCATAGACAATCTTAATATTCTTCTGTTTGATACGTTCAAATGCATAATCCCGCAGTTCAAGTCCAACGGGTATTGTCTCATGAAAAACCTGCAGGCTGAAAACACCAAGGCCTTCGCAGATATTCTCCGCACTTTTATCAATTGAAAATCCCATCATCTCGAGCTGCAAAGGTTCTTTCATATTAAAATTAACCGGCACCCCACCGATTATCATACCTTGCAGTTTCGTGATATATACT
>CBDVBE010000070.1:0-20159 GCA_965372145.1 uncultured bacterium
TAGAAAGGAATCTGATAAGGAACTTACTTGCGGGTTTATCCCGCGTTAGATTTTATTATTGCATTATTTTTTGATGGATGTAGGGGTTTATCATGATAAACCCCCGATATCCAATTTATAATGAAGAAGGTATTATAATGAACAACAAGGTCTATATCTTCGATACGACACTTCGTGACGGTGAACAGGCGTTACCATCAAGCCTTTCAGTTGAACAAAAGCTCCATATTGCCCGTCAGCTCGCACGTCTAAAGGTCGATATCATTGAGGCCGGCTTCCCCATATCGTCACCCGGGGATTTTACTTCGGTCCAGACAATTGCCCGGAAGGTAAAAGGGCCGGTTATCTGCGGCCTGGCCCGGACCATTGAAAAAGATATATTGACTTGTGCCAAAGCAATAAAACCTGCTGAGCGCGCCCGTATTCATACGTTTATCGGGACATCAGCTATTCATACTAAAAAAAAGCTGCGAAAATCAGAAGCGGACGTTCTGGACATTGTGTCCCGAAGTGTAAAACTTGCCCGACGGAAATGTGATGATGTCGAATTCTCCCCGGAGGATGCGGGGAGAACAGGCATAGACTATCTGTGCCGGGTAGTGGAGACCGCTATATCCTGCGGGGCAACAACGATTAACATCCCTGATACCGTGGGGTATACCACGCCTGAATATTTCGGGGGAATGATTCAGACCTTATTCAACAGAGTACCCAATATCGATAAAGCTATTATTTCGGTCCACTGTCATAATGATCTTGGCATGGCAACGGCAAATTCCATTACTGCAGTGAGCCATGGCGCCAGGCAGGTTGAATGCACCATTAACGGACTCGGTGAACGGGCCGGCAACGCAGCACTTGAAGAAATCGTGATGACCATCAAGCTGCGCAAAGACCTTCTGAAGGTTAAGACCGATGTCAACACCAAAGAAATAATGCGCACCAGCAGACTTGTCCGTGATATATGCAGCGTACCGGTCCAACCGAATAAAGCGATTGTCGGCGGGAATGCATTTTCCCACTCTTCCGGTATTCATCAGGATGGTGTACTCAAGGCAAAGAAAACCTATGAAATTATGACACCGCAGTCAGTGGGCCTGAAAAAAAGCAGCATGAATTTAACAAGCCGCTCAGGGAGCCATATGATTAAGGCCCGGCTGCTCAACCTCGGCTATAGTGATGATGAAATTGACATGAAAGATTTTTATGGTAGATTCATTGCCCTTGCTGACAAGAAAGGCACCGTGTACGACGACGATCTTATCACCCTGATGGAATCTAAAAGCTCGGCAGATATGGCGGACCTTTTCAAGCTGACCTATCTCAATGTATCGAGCGGTACCGGTACGGTTGCAACTGCTACAGTGCGAATTACCGAGGGCAAGAAAAAATATCAGGAGGCGGCAACCGGTGACGGTGCTGTTGATGCAACCACAAAAGCAATCGATCGTGTTGTGGGCTATACCATTAAAATAAAGGATTTCCATATAGACGCGATTACCCAAGGCAGGGAA
Organism: uncultured bacterium; assembly: GCA_965372145.1. GTDB lineage: Bacteria > Fibrobacterota > Chitinivibrionia > Chitinivibrionales > JANQEN01 > CBDVBE01. The sequence continues at coordinate 1,515 of CBDVBE010000070.1, forward strand.
GCGCTCGGCAGAGTCAAAATCGTAGCTACCGCACCCGAAGGAAGTTTTACCGGTATCGGTGCCAGTACCGACATTGTTGAAGCTTCAGCCTTTGCTTATATGGATATCATTAACAAGATCGGCCGAATGAAAAAGTTTGGGAAAAAGACAAAGACGCTGTAATAGGGACAGAACCGTTTCAACAGAAAGGACCTTGATGAAATCGTACAATATTGCGCTACTACCCGGAGATGGGACAGGACCGGAGGTGCTTCGCGAAGGAGTAAAAGTCCTCGATGCAGTATGCTCGAAGTATGATATTAAACTCAATTACTCTGAATTTGATTTTGGCGGCGACCGGTATTTACGTACCGGAGAAACGCTTCCTGACAATGCATTGGAAGAACTTAAAAAGTTTGATTCAATTTTCCTTGGCGCTATAGGCCATCCGGATGTAAAGCCGGGTATTCTTGAACTTGGTATACTCCTCAAGGCACGGTTTGTGCTTGACCAATATATCAACCTCCGGCCGGTAAAACTATATCCCAATGTTGAGACACCGCTTGCAGATAAAGGGCCGGAACAAATCGACTTCGTCGTAGTGCGTGAAAACACCGGCGGTATTTATACCGGTATGGGTGGTGCTGCTATGGTCGGCACTCAGGGTGAGATTGCATCACAGGTCATGGTATACACCCGACCCGTGGTTGACCGCTGCCTGCGCTATGCCTATGATTATACCCGGAAACGTAACCGGAAAAAGATGTTGACCCTGGTGCATAAATGTAATGTTCTGACCCATGTCGGGGATCTGTGGGTGCGGGCACATGAAGAGATCGGTAATGCGGAGTATCCGGATATCAAGCAGGATTACAACCATGTAGACGCGTGCACCATGTGGATGGTAAAAACGCCGGAATACTATGATGTTATAGTCACCGCCAACCTGTTCGGCGATATTATTACTGATCTGGGTGCCATGATCCAGGGTGGTATGGGCATTGCCGCCGGTGGCAATATTAATCCGAACGGGGTCTCCATGTTTGAACCTATCGGCGGAAGTGCACCGAAATATACCGGTAAGAATTGTATCAATCCTCTGGCACAGATATTTGCCGGCAGTATGATGCTTGAGACGCTTGGCGAGGATGCCGCAGCTCAAGCTGTTGACAAAGCAATATATGACCTGCTTGCTTCAGGAAAAATTAAAAGCATGTCCGCCGGCAAAATGGGCATGAGTACGACTGAGGTCGGTGACTATGTGGCATCACTGGTGTCATAGTTGAGTGGTCTGGTTTAAAATACTATAAAGTAGTATCGTCCTCGTCCCTCCTCCTCGGGCAACACAAGTGCCACAGGCACTTTGCCTTCGTTCTCGGTTTTAATTTTTTCGAGTACGACGACGAGGACAACCACGAGCACGAGTAAAAGGTATAAAAAATATGGCTAAAACAAAATCCATAACAATCTACGATACGACCCTGCGTGATGGTAATCAGGCAATCGGTATCGGTTTCTCACTCGCTGATAAAATTCGCATTACTGAGAGGCTTGATGAACTCGGACTGCACTATATCGAAGGTGGTTGGCCCAATCCGACTAATACGGTCGATATCGAATTCTACAAACAAATTGCGAAGATAAAACTTAAAGCTAAGATTGCCGCCTTTGGCAGGACAAAAAGTCCGGATACAACTCCGGGGCGTGATCCTTTCCTTAAAATGCTGGTGAAAACCAGAGCACCGGTTGCCACCATCTTTGGTAAATCGTGGGACCTGCATGTAAAGAAAGTAATACGGTGTTCACTCAGTGAGAATCTTGATATGATCGCAGAGTCCATTCGGTACCTGAAAAAATATATGGATGAGATTATTTACGATGCTGAGCATTTCTTTGACGGCTATTGTGCCAACAAAACATACGCACTGAAAACGCTCAAAGCTGCGCAGGAAGCCGGTGCTGATATACTTGTACTCTGTGATACCAATGGCGGTGTTCTTCCTGCCGACTTCATCCGTATCTTCAGAGAGGTAAAGGAACAGATTTCAGTGCCGCTTGGCGTGCATATGCATAATGATACCGGGTGTGCAGAAGCGAACTCCTTTATTGGTGTTGACGAAGGTGCGGTGCAGGTACAGGGTACGATGAATGGCCTTGGCGAGCGGTGCGGCAATGCAAATTTATGTACCATTATTCCCGGACTGCAACTCAAACGGGGATATAGGTTATTAAGTGACGAACAAATGAAGAAATTAACAGAGACGTCATTTTTCATCAGTGAAATTGCTAATGTGTCACATGATTTACGTTACCCGTATGTCGGTGAATCTGCATTCTCCCATAAGGCCGGCTCCCACATTGACGGTGTCCGGAAGGTACACGGATCATTTGAGCATGTCCCTCCTGAATCTATTGGAAACAAAAGGCATTTCGTGCTTTCCGATCAGGCGGGGAAAGGAACTATATTAGAAAAACTGAAAAATCTGTGTCCCGATCTGGATAAAAATGATCCGCTTGTAAACAAGCTGTTGGATAAAATCAAAACAATGGAATCGAACGGTTATCACTTTGAAGCCGCAGACGGTACCTTTCAGCTCATTGTACAGAATTTTTTAGGGAAAACGTCTGAACCGTTTTCGGTTAAGGGATTCCGGGTTATTGAAGAGAAACGGGAAAACGGCGAGATGTTCTCCGAAGCAACGATAAAAGTTGAAGAGGGTAATGAATTTGAGCATACCGCAGCAGAAGGCGATGGGCCGGTTAATGCGCTGGACAATGCCCTTCGTAAAGCATTAGTCAAATTTTTCCCTTCGCTGAAAGAGGTGAAACTGGAGGACTTCAAAGTCCGTGTCCTTGATGAGCGTGAAGGAACTGCAGCTCAGGTGCGGGTACTCATTGAATCCTCGGACGGCAAGGAACGATGGGGCACTATCGGCGTTTCAACAAATATCATCGAGGCTTCATGGTTGGCACTTATTGACAGTTTAAAATACAAATTGATGAAAGACTCTACAAAAACTAACGCGGGATAAACCCGCAAGTAAGTTCCTTATCAGATTCCTTTCTAAAAAACAAGAAAGCAATCTGTAAGGTACTAATGGGAGCATTATAAAAAGGGTGGGTTATCATGAGTAAAAAATTCGACTGGCAGAATATAGGCTTTCAGTACAGGAACACTGGCTTGTATTTGAAAGCTGCATTTAAAAACGGCGCATGGCAGGATATCGAACTCTGCAGCGATGAATATATACCGCTGCATATTGCTGCAACCTGTCTGCATTACGGGCAGTCCTGTTTCGAGGGGTTAAAGGCATTTACCCAAAAGAACGGTGTCGTCGCGAGTTTCCGGCCTGATGAAAACGTGAAACGTCTGATACGAACCGCGCACCGGTTACTGATGGTTCCGCCGACCGAGGAGCTTTTTCTTGAAGCGGTCAATACCATTATAAAAGAAAATATCGATTTTGTGCCGCCCTATGGTACCGGTGCAAGCCTTTATATCCGGCCGCTCCTTATCGGCGTAACACCGCGTATTGGCCTGCAGTCAAGTGAAGATTACACATTCTATGTGCTCGCCATGCCTGTAGGGCCGTATTACAAAGACGGCTTCTTCCCGATAAAAGCATGCGTTCACGAAGAGTATGATCGTGCCGCACCCAAAGGTGTCGGCAATATAAAAGCTGCGGGAAATTATGCTGCCGGTATGAAAGGCGATATGGAAATGAAAAAAAAGGGCTATCCTATTTCACTCTATCTTGACTCGGCAACGCATACCTGTATCGATGAATTCAGCACATCAAACTTTATCGGTATTACCGCTGACAAACGGTATGTTACACCCAGGTCAACGTCAATCCTGAAAAGTATTACCAATAAAAGCCTTCAGACCCTGGCTGAAGATTTCGGATTTACCATAGAGCAAAGGCCCATACCATTCTCAGAGGTCGATCAATTTGTGGAAGTCGGTGCATGCGGGACCGCTGCTGTTATTACACCAATTTACTCAATAACCAAGGGCGATAAAGAGTATACATTCGGCAGTAAGGACAAAGCCGGTGAAACATTAACACGTCTTTACAACGAATTTCAGGGAATTCAATACGGCGAAATTGAAGATCGGCATGGATGGATGGTTCCGGTAGAATAATAAATGGGGTAATGGATTACTGGAGTAGGAGAGAAAACACTTGCTTGTAACAACTATTCCTCGTCTCCATCATTCCACTACTTCAAATAAATATTCGCTCTTTGAAAAATATTACCACTTTTATTAAAATTTAAACTAGATTATACGGTAAAGTACTATTCTCTTCGGGGGTGTACTGGCTTTCGACGTATCGTGTGATATCCAGGTAGCATGTCGAGGACACCGGTTGGCCTCGTTAATCATCCGGTACAACAATAAGTGCAGAAGATTATTCTTATGCAATGGCTGCTTAATTAAGAGCGGCAAGCCTCTCTGACAGGTGGCGTTCCTTGTTAGTGCAGGCACAGCTAGGACGCTGGGTATCCGGGAGGTACCGACCGGGTACTGAGATTAACCGGTACTAATCCTGAAGTAAGCTTGTTTGCCGGCGTGCAGCAGGATGATATTAAATGGTAGACTAAACATGTAGCGGCCTGTGTTGACTGCTTTGCGGACAGGGGTTCGACTCCCCTCACCTCCACCATTCTATCTATCAATATACTACACTATTTTCACTATAATGCATCCAGGGAATCAACGATCCTGGCAATAGTATGGATACTGGCATTGTGGAAAATATCTTTTACAAAATCGGAAGTTATATAGAAGATAAGCTCTTTATTATTATCCATATAGAGCCGTAAACAGTAGATAAACACACCCAACCAGTTACTATCAACAAAATCTATTCTGCTGAGATCTAATACCACCAGTGGGTGTTTTTTAGTGACAAATGCCTCAAGTTTCCTGGATAACTTAATAGCATCGCCCCCGCGTATCTGGCCGTGAACCTCAAAAACAGGAATGTCGTTATATTTTGTCAGCTTTACTTTTACGCCCACATGTCTCTTTTACCATAAAATTGAAAATTATGTTTACAACAATATAAATAATTGCGTAACCGTTCACAGGTTCAGGGTTCCCCGTTCAATGGTTAAAATCGTTTTTTTCTATAAAAAAACTTTGTGATGATGCTTGTGTAAACATTTTTTAACTTTGGATTTTGGATTTTGGATTTTTTCAATCCCCAATCAGCAATCCACAATCCGCAATCATACAATTTTGGATTTCAACCCAGAACCCAGAACCTTTGAACCCGTGAACGGTTACAATCAATATAACAAATACAAGCGGAATGTATTTTTCTCTCATTCTGGAATACTTTCCAAAGGACACTTTATTTGAAGCTTCAAATGGTGTAACCGTTTACAGGTAGAGGGTTAAGAGGTTTCCGGTTTATGCTATTACAGTGTGTTAAGCAGAAGGGCTCTGCGTTTTTTTAACCTTTGAACCCGGAACCTATGAACCTGTGAACGGTTACCAAATGGTTTAGCGGGGATACCTATGATTAAAAAATCAAATAAATTGAATGATGTCTGTTACGACATCCGCGGTCCGGTGATGGTTGAAGCCAAACGGCTTGAAGAAGAGGGCTATCATATTCACAAACTGAATATCGGCAATCCGGGCGCGTTCGGGTTCGACGCACCGGAAGAGATAATCCATGATGTTATTGTCAACCTGAATAATGCACAGGGCTACTGTGATTCAAAGGGACTTTTTGCCGCCCGTAAAGCAATCATGCAGGAAACACAACAGGCCCACATCCCCAATGTTACTATTGAAGATATTTACATCGGTAATGGTGTCAGCGAGCTTATTGTTATGTCCATGCAGGGACTGTTGAATACCGGCAATGAGATTCTGATTCCTGCACCGGACTATCCCCTCTGGACCGCAGCCGTTAATCTCTCCGGCGGGAATCCGGTTCACTATCTCTGCGACGAACAATCCGGCTGGTATCCCGACATTAAAGATATTGAGCGTAAAATCACCTCGAAAACAAAAGGAATCGTAGTTATTAATCCGAACAATCCGACCGGGTCAGTCTACTCCCTCGACATTCTTGAACGCATTGTAACACTCGCTCAAAAGCACAACCTTATAATCTTCTCTGATGAAATCTACGATAAAATTATCTATGACAGAAGAAAACATGTTTCAATTGCATCACTTGCTGATGACATTCTTTTTGTAACCTATAATGGTCTTTCAAAAGCTTACCGTGCCGCCGGATTCCGTGCCGGCTGGATGATTGTCAGTGGCGACAAAGCACATGCTTCCGGGTATATCGAAGGATTGAATATCCTTGCTTCGATGCGACTCTGCAGTAATGTTCCGGCTCAGTTCGCTATCCAGACTGCTCTTGGTGGCTATCAGAGTGTGAACGACTTGATCCTGCCAGGCGGCCGCCTGCGTGACCAGCGGGACTTCGCTTACAAAAAGGTTGTTGACATCCCGGGGATCACCTGTGTCAAGCCACACTCAGCCCTCTATCTCTTCCCGAAAATTGACACAAAAAAATTTCGCATCAAAGATGACCAACAGTTCATTCTTGATTTTCTTCTGCAGGAACATGTTCTATTAGTACAGGGAACAGGATTTAACTGGCCCAAACCAGACCACTTCAGACTAGTCTTTCTGCCGCGTGTCGATGACCTTGAAATAGCTATCGACAAGCTCGCCGATTTCCTGTCAACGTATCATCAGTAAACACGAGAACTGTTTCATATGGTTACGATGCAGCGCAATCACTTCCGGAGGACTCTCTTATAGAAGGTGGTTATAACTTTTCTAAAATAATTTTTGAGGTGGAGTAGGCATTTGCCATAACATTCCAGATACCGCAGCCCGGTTTACCCCAGTGTCCGGTCTGGTACAAATTAGGCAGGTGGGTTTTGATCGGCATCTTTGCTTCCTTATACATTTCGCGGGAGTTCTCAAAACCATACAATGCGCCGTCCGTGTTTGCGGTATACCGTTCGAATGTCGCCGGGGATGCGACCTCCATAATGTCAATATACTCTTTTATTCCCGGATACAACTCCTCTACTTTATCTATCATTCTCTCGGCAATGACCATTTTATCTTTCTTCCAATCTGCCGTGAAAGACTTCTGAACAAAATTCATCAGTGTCAGTGTGGGATACTCCGGATTATGAGAAGATTTGAGAGAGATGAGGTGGTCAATAGTATCTTTACGATTGTGAAGAATATTCGTAAATATCCTGTTGAAATCAGATGTTTCATACCAGAATGAGATCGTGTGCGGAATCAGGGGTAAAAAACCGGGCCGCATGCCCATATATACAATAACACACGATGTTGAAGGGCATAATTTAGTAAGGCGTTTTTTCCAGCGTTCACTCTGATTTGAATCATTAATAAAGTTAAAATGGATAGTGTACGGACTGATATTTGAAACAACAAGATCCACTTCATATTCTTCGTTTTCCGTTAATACTTTTGTGACACGTTTATCTTCGATAACCATTTCAGTTACCTGGCTGCGAGTCTTTACCAGCCCACCCCGATCAGTTATTACTGAAATAAGAGCGTCCGTAAGCGTTTTAAAACCGTTTTTACAGGTATGAGAGCCTTCAAGAAAGTGGACCAGAAACATCATAAAGGAGAAAAGACACGGTGCATAATCAGGCGACGAACCGACATAGGGCCACTGGCTCGCGAAAATAAGCCGCAGCTTTTCATCGGAAAATAATCTATTAATAAAGGACTCATAGGAGCTATTATGATACTGGGACACAAAACCTACATCTTCGCTTTTATATGACTCCTCGAAGGTAAAGCGCGGTTCAATCAAATACTCTGAAAAGGACGCAGCCTCCTTTAAAAACGTGGCGATATTATCCCTCTGATGGGGGAACCGGCGGTGAAAATGTTCTACAATATCCTCTTTCCTTGACGGTAACGCATATGCAAGGTCCGGCGTAGTCATACTGAACATCTCCGGCAATTCTACCGTCTCTATTCTATTGTCAATACCCAGAAGCCGCAGCAGGTACATTATTAATCCATCGGGACCCATTGGTACGGAGTGAATACTCGATTCAAAAAAATATTTTCGTCTTTTAAAACTATCCGCATATCCTCCGGCCCTGATATGCTTTTCCAATACCAGGACTTTCATCCCGGCACGGGCAAGAAAAGCACCGCATGTCAAACCACCAATGCCGCCACCCACGATACACGCATCATATCTGTCAGACAAAATTGTTACTCCTTTATATTACGCGAAACTGCTTTCCATGCTTTTTACAGATTACTTGAGCCGTATGTCTGCCGATTCTGATAACTCCCGGAAGGCCGCCGGCCGGCCAGACCCACTGACCGGTCAAATAAAAATTCTTCAATCCCGGCACCGTTCTTTTCAATGCCTTCCCTACCATCGAAGGGGTCGGTGCCCAACCTTGAAAACTACCTTTGTAAATATTTGTATATCTAATATACGTAGCAGGCGTAGCGACATCAATGACTTCACAATTTTCTTTAATATTACCAAACCTGTTTTCTAAGATTTGTATCGCTGATTCTGCAATTCTTTCTTTTTCCTGTGTGTATTTATCCGGATTGTTTTTCCGCAAATTATCCCAATAAGCATAATCGCTGATTCTAAATCTGGCAACAATTGTTGTTTTTGTTTCAGGTGCGAACGTAGGATCAAAGGTACCAATACGAACCATCATCGAATCCGCATATTCATTTGTACCGACTTTCAGTGGTGTCTGAAAATCGATGCTGTAATTGTTGTAGGTGCACGCCAACGTTTTTTTTATCCCCAGGGATATCATCAGCAGCGATCGATAAAAAGAACCTCTGTTAAAACTTCGGCGCAACGCCGGTGTCAAAAACTGCTCGTCTAATAAATCAACATGGGTATGAAAAGTATCCGCCGCAGAGATTACAATATCTCCCTTGTAGGACTGTCCATCAGCACAGGAAATACCCTCAGCCCTCTTATTGTTCACTTCTATCCGGGTAACCGCACTGTTGTGTTTAACCCTCCCTCCAAGCGATTCATATTTCTTTTGTAGTACCTCTGCTATTGTATTCGAACCGCCGATAACGTATCCGCCGGATTTAATATGCATCCAGCCGAGGGTGGCAATAATACTGAACAGGGAAAAATAGTGATGCTTAGGAAAAATCATTTTTACCATTGCTCCCAGGTGTTTATTACTAAAACGATCGGCAAAACCTTCAAGTGTTATTTTTTTCCATGTAAGAAAAAAGGTGATAAATTTTCTTTGCTGTATTAAATATTTCACCCTGTCAACCGCCCCCATAAGCTCCATCGGCTTTTCATAGGGAAGACAAAATGTTCCCATTTTTTTTATCGCTTCAGCAAACGAGTGGATAAGCACCTCGTCTTCAGGGGCAATACGCATCATTTCTTCATACAACCTGTCGGCATTTCGGAAAACCCGCAGCACCTCACCCTTATACTCAATAACAATAAACTCTTCCGGATCAATAATCGTTACGGTATTAAAATCAATCAGCTCTTCAAGTAAAAAATGAAGGTTTGAATACGGTGATGATCCGGCAAGCCATTCTGCTGAACCGTCAAAAATATACCCACCCCGTTTCCAGCCGACCGACACACCGCCACACACACTATTCTTTTCAAAAATGGTGGTTTGATACCCGTTCATCTGCAGGTAACAGCCTGTTGCAAGGCCGCCAATGCCCCCACCGATTATAAGAATGTTTCTTTCCTCCATAACAGTACATACACCGGTGTATAGGTGAATATTTACAGGGGATATTACTCAACAAACGGCATTTCCTCATGAAGGAAATACCACTGCGCTATATTCTCAGAAACGATAGATTCCAGGTTCCTGTACATTGTCTGAATAAGGTCAGCATCTGCGGGATCTGTTTGAATGAGGTTTAAATGATACGTATGATTCTCCCCGCGAACCATAAACGCATTAAATACAACAACCGGCGTATTGGTAAAACGCAGTAATTTATCCAGTCCGGAGCCGCCTTTAACGGTCCTGCCAAAAAGCTGAACCGGTTTACTGTACTCTGTCTCTTCATCAAAAACAGTAACCAGAATCTCCTGCTTACGCAGCACCGCAGTCATAGCCAGTGCGGTAACCGTACCGGGTTTTCCAATCTCAATAAGGCCGATCGGGCCAAACAAACCGCTGTTAGTCATCTTCACTGCATGCGCGTGGGCCATCTGTGAAAAATGCTCCGTTGTGTATCGCAGTGCCACATGAACCGGTTGCTGACACATCGCAAGCGTTGGTACAATAAGCTCAACCCCGCCGAAATGCGCTATTGCAAGCAGGATTCCATTACCGGCACTGATAGCACCGCTCAGCTTACTCAAAGCATCATCAACAATAATATTCTCTTTCAGGAAAGTATGATGCTGTTCAATGGAGGTGCAGACCGGCAGCACTTTTTCAAAATAGTGTAATACAATATGCTCCTTGATGTTCTCAATGAGATCATCTGAAAAAGCCCTGTCAAGACAACGAAGATTATTCGCTATCACGTCAGTCTCTTCCGGATGACATGCGAACCACTGCATGCCCTTCTCAATGAAATAAGCACGTACCGAGGCAAGGTCCTTGCCCTGCACACCGGTAAGTATCTCCGGTGATTGTAAATATTTGCTGAGGCTCATACGTTCCATTCTATGTGTTAAGTGAACGGGGTGTAATAAAATAAGTAAGCGTTCACAGAACTCTTCATGTTTTTTCCCAATTCACAATTTCTAATTTCCAATTTCTAATTTCTAATTTCAAATTTCAAATTTCAAGCCGTGAACGGCTACTAAAATAAATACATAATACTCTCAGAAGCCATACCAGACACATTTCCATTCTTCATATATACGTATCCACCCTGTGCTTTCTTTATAAGAAAAGCACCTTTTCACCCTGAAAAATTATCTTATAGAAGTCTCGTTAGTATATTTTATATCACATTTAGTTATTCATTATAGTATATACACTTTAGTAGTATCCGTTTCTCATGGGACTCAGCAAACATTTACAATCACCTGAAATTTTGCAGGACGTATCCGGAATGAATCCGGATGAACTGCGCACCGCTGTTCTTGATATGTGCCGCACGTGGTATGATGTTCACCCTGAAGAAGGGGCATTGATCAGAACAAATCTTGAGCGTTTAGGCATTTCTGTTACAGAAAAACAGTACCATGAGATAGAGCATCATATTTTTCTGCACTATTATGAAAAATTCCTTCCGCATATAAAAACACCGCAGGAATATCATTCGTTTTTACAGGAACAGGTAGACTGTCAGGAGGCAGTCGGACAACTTGAGATCTCTCTCTCGCACGGTAACGGCATTCTATTGGTAACCGCACATTTCGGCAGTATCGAATTTTTAATCCCCAGTCTGTCCACGCATAAAAGCCTGCCGTTGAACACTGCCGTACGTTTTACCACGGAGCGGTTTTCACAGCAGATGCACGGCCATGCCCGCAACATGCACGACAGCGGCTATTTCAGCCTGGTTAACATCCTCGAAATCGGCAAACCGGGAATGATGATTGCTCTTGAAATGCTGAAAGTACTTCGAAGAAAAGAGATACTTTTCTCAGTATTTGACGAGCGGACTCCCTACAGTGTACCGGTAAAACTTTTTGGCAGGGATGTCTGGGGCGGAGCCGGACTTGAAAAACTGCTTAATTCATGCAATGAACCGGTTGCGCTCTACACAATATATGCAGTCCGTACCGGAGAAAATACCCACCAGTTAAAACTTTTTAAAATCGACACATCCAGAGACCCGATCCAGGGTATCTATGACAGCCTGGAGACCACTGTTAACGGCCATCTTGAGCAATGGTACTTTCTGCATGAAGAGATCCCGTTTGTAGAGGAATAGAAACATATATTGCAGACTACTCCTTAATACCGTGTTTAATTTTATACTCTTCAGTCATATGATAATATTCAAGGGCGTCTTCGGGGCTCAACGGGAACCGCGTAAAGAACTCCTTCCACAGATAGATGAAACCTTCATCCAATTGCTCCGCGGTCATTCTTCGCGGCTTGAACACGGTATGTGAGCCGTTATAATATTCGAACTCTTCCGTTACTATTTTTCCATTTTTCTTATACCGTTTCCAGGCAGGTGAGCCGGGAAACGGAGTGAGTATCCAGAATTCAACATGGCGGATATTGTTTCTGTCAAGAAAGTCAATATGCTTTTTAAAGACATCAGGCGTGTCAACATCAAGGCCCACACCGACCGAAGCGAACATATTAAAACCATGGTCCTGCAACATCTGTATGTTGTACTCGGCCTCCTTGGGCCGGTCAAATGAAACCGCACTCACACTGACCGGATCAAATCCCAAAACAAGGTAGAGAGTATTTATACCGCACTCTCTCGCAACTTTCAGCAATTCTGTATTCCTATTGAGGAGCAATGATGCATTCAGAAATATGTCTTTTGTATAGTTCAACCGCCTGAGCTCCGAAAAAAAGGTAAAAGCATACTTCTCGATCTTTTCATCAGGAAGGAACAGTTGATCATCAGCGATAAACAATCCATCAAGGTCCCTGTTCTGCTCAATTTCCTCCATGATGTTTTCAACGGGCCGCATACGGAGTTTTCCACCGGCTGCGGGAATCGAACAGTAGGCGCAATTGAAATCACAGCCGCGGAATGTCTGTATCAGCAGCGGCTTCCAGTCATAGCCAGCCTTGTCTTTGTAAAGCCGTCGATCCGGGATGACATACGCGTTAAGATCAAAGCAGGTCTCCCCTTGATAGAGCTTTTTTAATGATCCTTTTTCAGCATCAGTTAAAACCTCATGCCAGACCGTTTCAACCTCACCAATAACCACCGCATCAACATGCGGCAGGCAATCTTCACTATAGGTTGATGGATGGATACCACCCATGACAGTAAGTACGCCGCGTGACCTGAAGGTATCCCCGATTTCGTAGGCGAATTTTGCCTGCGGAGTAAAGCAGGTTATCGCAACGAGATCAAAGTGTTCGTCGTATGGAATGTCATCAATATTACCATCTGCAAAATAAAGATCATGCTCATCAGGAGTTAACGCCGTTAACAGGGGAATACCCAGTGAAGGGCTCGTTTTATACCCGGCATATAACGGTTGCCCTATAGCTTCAACTATTCGAGGGTTCGTCTCCAGATACTTACGGAATTTAGGATATACAAGGAGTATCTTCATACGCTTTCGCTTTCGATTCTTATTACGCCTAAATTGAGCGATTCATATTGACCTGTGATTTTATAACCTCACCTCCCTGCAGAGCGCAAGCTCAAGCTTTGCAGGAGGGTGAGGTTATAAAAAATAAATTCCATACTGATAATCGCTCAATTTAGGTTACAGCTTGTTTCAGATATTTCGTTAAAGAAAACAAGTTCACAAAAATAATTTCAGAACATCCAAATGGATACAGGCTATTCAATTTTATGGAACACATTTTAACAATCTTCGATTATGATTAGGTACAATTATGCAAGCAATACTTATTTTCGAAGGTAATGATTTTTTTACTATGTCGGTAAATGTACACTGAAAATTATCCTACTCATTACAATAAACAGGCAGACCCGTTCACCTATTATGCCTTTAAAAAGCAAAAGCACGCGACTCGATTTCCTCTCACCACTTACCCACGTGCCGGGATTCGGCAGCAAACGAATTGCCGCGTTGCATGACTCGGGAATTGAAACAATTGGTGATCTCCTCTACCATTTTCCCCGTCGGTATATGGACAGGTCAACGATTATGCCCATTGGACACCTCGCCGGGCATCTTGAAAAAAACTGTGCCGTTATCGGAACAATTACACAAACCAGAGTTGAGCAGGGAAGGAAAACCCGTCTGCATATCCAGGTTTCCGATGACACCGGTTCCCTTGAAGCAATCTGGTTTCGGGGAATCACTTTTTTCAGGAAAAGTCTTTATAAAGGAAAGAAGGTCCTGCTGTATGGGAAGGTGAAAAAATTCCACCACTTTCAGATGTTTCACCCGTCAGTGGAAACAGTAAATGCGGCAAAATCAAAGGCAGACATCCCGTTTCTTCCTCTCTATCCGCTCACCCAGGCAATGCGTGACACAAAAATCCTTCAGAAAGCACTCTTTAAATCGATCCACTGGATCATTACTAATCTAAAACATTACCCGCAGATACTCCCGCAGCAAATAGAAAAGAAAAAACATTTCCCTCCTCTTGCCCTCTGCCTGAAAGAGATTCATATTCCCTCAGACCCCCGTGATTTACAGCAGTACTATGACCGCCTGAGGTATGAAGAACTCTATCAGATCGCCCTGACCCTTCGCTGGAGCAAACGCAAGTTCGCCCTGCCGGGCAGGAGAATGAAACCGGGTAGTTTCCGGAAACAATTGGAACTCCATCTGCCCTTTACTCTCACCGATGACCAATTGAAAGCAATTAAAACACTCTACGAGGATGCCGCTTCAACCAAACGTATGCACCGTCTCCTGCAGGGGGATGTCGGTTCAGGGAAAACCATCGTTGCTTTTTTCGCCTGCCTTCCCGCACTCAATGAAGGACTCCAGGTAGCCTGGCTTGCACCTACCGAGGTCCTTGCACAACAGACCTTTACCCAGATCGCCCAGTGGCTTTCAGTACCGGGTATTACACCTGAGGTCCTCAAAGGCGGGATATCCTCCAGGAAAAAACAGGAAGTGCTTTCCGGTTTGCAAACCGGTACCATCCGTTTTGTTGTCGGGACTCATGCCCTGCTGCAGCCATCGGTGACCTTTCACAAACTCGGCATGATTGTGATTGATGAACAGCATAAATTCGGTACGGAGCAGCGGTTGACCCTCCAGCAGAAGGATCCGGCCTCCGATTTTCTTCTTATGTCGGCAACGCCGATCCCCCAGACACTTGCTAAAACGCTTTATGGCGACCTTGACATTGTCACCATTCGTTCCCTGCCAAAGGGACGACAGAACATTGCGACACACCTGGTGCCGGATACCAAGCGGCACGACATGGAACAATTCATACTGAAAGAACTGTGTGAAAATGATTCACAGGCATTCTGTATTGTTCCCCGCATTGAAAGTGATGAGGACAATACCACGATTAAAGATGTCGCTACCGTATATGAATCGCTTAAAAAAAGTTCGCTGGGCCGGATACCGATTGCCGCTATTCATGGAAGGCTTGACTCTACAGAAAAAGAGCGTATCATGCATGACTTTACAGCCGGGCATTGTAAGCTGCTTATTGCCACCACCGTTGTTGAGGTGGGGATAGATGTGCCGAATGCCACAATTATGATTATTGAGAGCGCGGAACGGTTCGGCCTCTCCCAGCTTCACCAGCTCCGGGGCCGTGTCGGACGCGGAAATAAAAAGGCCTATGCCTTCCTCCTGCCGAATCCAACCGAAAACGAGATAACACTCGAACGCCTGAAAAAATTCTGCAGCATGCACGACGGCTTTGCGATCGCTGACCTTGACTTGTCGTTACGCGGTCCCGGTGAAGTTACCGGATTCCGCCAGCATGGCTGGGATGACCTTAAAATTGCTGATATCATTGCCGATGCCGATACGTTCCGTGAAATTCAGGAAGAACTCGACAATCTTCTGGCAAAGGACTAAATTTCATTCCTTTATAATTTTTATAGTTTTCCTATTTTCCCGTATACTATATTATGGATTCAAAAACTGGAAATAGTAAGAGGTATTGATATTATTTCTGTTTCGAGTTAAGGTTAATACTATATTTATTAGGTATCATATTGTATTTATGATCACCACACATTCCTGATATATGGACAACCACCAAAACCGCGAGTTATCTATATGATTGGATTCGTTGCACTTTGTGTGATGTATATCATCTGCTCAAGTCTTTTATTGGGGTATGGCATCCAGTGCTATGTTCTAGCGTTTCTCTATATAAAAGCACGCAAACATAAGATTCCCGGCCAAAGGGATCGGATGCACTATTTTGATACTGTGACTGATGAAAAAGCATATCCTTCCGTTGTAACACAGCTTCCCATGTACAATGAGAAAACCGTTGCTATCCGCATCATTGAAGCTGCCTCTGCAATGGACTACCCTGTTTCAAAACATGAGATTCAGGTGTTGGACGACAGCAATGACGAAACACGGGACATTGTTGATGAGACTGTTGCCCGTCTGAGAAAAACAGGGAAAAATATTACGGTTATCCGCCGCGAAGACCGGACAGGATTCAAAGCCGGTGCATTACAGAATGGTTTGGAACAGACAGACGCGGAATATGTCGCTATATTCGATGCGGATTTTGTTCCCTATCCCGACTTTCTTAAAAAGGCGATTCCATTTTTTGTTGACCGTCCGGAAATCGGCCTGGTACAGGGCCGCTGGACCCATTTAAACAAAAATGCATCTATGATTACCCGGTCGCAGGCTATGGGTATTGACGGCCATTTCATGATTGAACAGGCGGCACGAAGCTGGAACAACCTGTATATGAACTTTAACGGAACCGCAGGGGTATTCCGCTGTAAAGCTATTGAGAATTCCGGCGGCTGGCAGCATGATACGCTGACTGAAGATATGGACCTGTCATACCGTATGCAGATTGCCGGATGGAAAACCGAATACGTTCCTGACCTTGAGGTACCGGCAGAAATCCCCGAAGATATTAATGCATTCAAGAATCAGCAGTTCAGATGGGCAAAGGGTTCGATCCAGACCGCTATTAAAATTATTCCCATGTTGTTTCCGCGTCTCCTGAAAGGTGAAATACCGCTGTTTAAATTTATCCAGGCAGTGCTTCATCTTACGCACTATTCAGTACATCCGCTCATGTTGATGATGGCGATACTTTCCATGCCGGTACTCAGTTTTGTCAAATTTTCGATGCCGATTCCCCTGTTTATACTTCTGCTTATCGCTATCGGGCTCGCCGCCGGCGGACCATCTACCATGTATCTCATTTCACAGCATTTTATCGGCAACAAAAAACGCAAAGCGATCCTGCTCATTCCAGCCATGATGCTTACCGGTACCGGGCTTGCGGTCAATAACGGGAAAGCTGTAATGGAAGCGTTATTGAGAAAGACATCTCCCTTTCTCAGGACACCGAAAAAGGGCAGTAGAAAACCCGGTATCTACAAACCGCTTAAAGACCTGACAAGTATCTTCGAAATACTGGTGGGTATATACTGTATGACCAGCTTTGCAATGTTTCTGGGATATACGAATTTTCTTGTCACCCCGTTCCTTGCGCTGTATGCATCCGGCTTTCTCTTTACCGGGATCGTATCAATAATCCACTACCAGAAACCGGAACTCATCGATATTAAGCTGCCGTTTATTAAACAGGCATAGCTTTCAACTAACTGCACACCTGTAAACGCGTGTATCTATCATGCCGTCTGAAAAAGATTATCTCATCTCATGGGAACAGTTCTACCGTGACACAAAAGCGCTCACCGAGGCACTACGGCCTAAAGGCCCCTGGTCAAAAATTGTAGCAATCACACGCGGCGGACTTATCCCTACCGCGATCATTGCCAAAGAACTCAGGATTCGATTAATCGATACGGTCTGTATAACAAGCTATGAAGGGAAAGAACAAAAACCTCTTACTATCCTTAAAAAAATTGACATCGCACAAGATGAGCAGGTGCTGTTTATCGACGACCTCGTTGACACAGGGGAAACAGCAAAAGCGGTAAAGCAGATGTATCCCCATGCGCATTATGCGGTGGTCTATGCGAAGCCTCCCGGAAAACCTTTTATTGACAGCTTTGTTTCGGAAGTAAAGCAGGATACATGGATTGTGTTTCCGTGGGATGAGTAGCCACTCTTCTGCTTGTCATTCCCGCGACCGCTCAGCAGAGGCGAAGAAGACTGGAGCCAAGCCAGTGAGCCAATGCGGAAATCCAATTATTTACGGTTTTAAACACCCTTTCCTCTCTCCGCATTAGAGAAGGTGACAGGGGGTGATCTATGAATATATCTCGATCTCCTCTTCCCTAACAAAAACTGTCAGGTGCCTCCCTTCCTCTATTTCCTCCAAATACGGCGCTAACACTTCAATCACCGAATCATCATGAAAGTGATCCGGCTTTGTCTCAGGATGGGGATAATACACAAATCCCTCGACTTCATTGTTGCCGCATCTCACTTCACAACGCGAAAACGAGAATGTTTCATAATAACCGTTATACCATTTCACCCGCTTAAAGGTCCATTCAGGTTTAATCATGCTAAACGTACACGGTGCTATAGAGATATTCAGAGTGCCCTGAAAACAATGCCGGATATCAAGTCCCTGTTTCAGGAAATGCGGTGCCTGCAGCTCAATGCTGCCTGCTGGATAGGGCGAATCATCAGCCCGGCCGGAGGCGATGCCATAGCCCTTCAATAAAATCCCGGAGACTTTGATCATTCTGTTTCTCTTTTCTGAACGAAATGACTTCACTGTAACCCTATCTTCATAACGTAAATAAAATCAATACATAATATAGCATTATCTGCATTTAGCCATACACAAAACGTGAGGTTTCCTGTTGTCTCCCGCTGTACCGGCCCTGGAACCGTATGCTTTACAATAAGTAACACTGCGCATGATGGCGGTACTATCGCTGTGTACAAATCCAACGGC
>CBDVBE010000071.1:0-19892 GCA_965372145.1 uncultured bacterium
TAGAAATTCATTTCTTAGAGAAACTTATCCCGCAAAACGGGTAAGTGTTCCCCTTTATTTTCAACCCGAAAATCGTTCTTATTACATTAAAATAACTATTACAATTACTTAAAGACAAAGTAATTAATCTCATTTTGTTTTGTAAATTTATTAACAGTGAAAAGTATAAAAGTATGAATACCGAATTTCAAGTTTCTTTCCCTCTATTATCCTTCTCGTCTAATCCCACCGCCTCGTCCTCGTCCTCGTTCTCGTCCTTTGTCCTTTGTCCCACTTTCTCATCCTTCGTCCTCGTCCTCGATCTATATTTTTTACAATTAAAAAGAAAAAACCGAGGACGAAGACAAAGTGCCAGTGTCACTTGTTCTGTCGGAGGACGAGAACGAAGGACGAGGAGGAAGTCCGATGACGATTGATTTTAACAGTGAGTTAAGCAGAAGGGCATTGGAATGACCACTGCACAATTCGAATTGGAAATCAATTTCCTAATTCTCATTTGACCTTTCTGCTTCTACTAAATGTTATGCTTTAGTATAATCTGCGATTTCATCTTAAGGAATTAAGACAAATTACCGATATTTTTTGTCGGTACAAAGTCACACTTTTACATGTTTTGGAATATATTATTACTATGGAGGAGATTAGAGGTGCAGAAGTATTCTTTTGACCAGTTTCAAAGGAGAAACCGATGAACAGGTTAGCAACTGTTATTCTGCTTTCTATCTTTTTTATATCCAGGGGATTTACTGCGGTTGTTACCTATGATGAACATAATAATATTCTCATTGACGGCCGGCTTTTTTTCCCGATTATGCAGTGGCTTCAGACAACGGGCAATATAGAAAAAAATAAAAACCTTGGTATAAACACCTTCACCGGTGTGTGGGATCAGACAACCGATAAAGCGATCGAATACCTTGAAGCATACAAGGAAAATGATGTCTGGGGAATTGTTCATTTTGACAGTAGTAGTACTGTTAAAAATCATCCGGCGCTTCTGGGGTGGATATTTGGCGATGAACCGGATTTACAGTCAAATGCGATACTTCCCGATACAATACTGAGTGAATATAATCATATTAAAAAACTGGATACGAATCATCTAACTTTTTTAACGGTGACAGGTTCGTTTTTTGATAATCTCCCGGACTGGATGAATGGTGATGACTCCTATTACTATGGGTATGCTGCAGCTACAGATGTTATCAGTTTTGATAAATATCCAATTTATGGCTGGTGCAGAAAGGACTGGTTGTATTGGGTGGGGGATGCACAGGATACCTTACATTTAAAGTATGCAAAAGGAGAGCATCCAACATATCAGTGGATAGAATGTATCAAATGTTGCAGCAGGTGGTGCGACTATCCTGAGCGGGATAACCTGGGTCCCTTTCCCAATGAGATCCGCTGTGAGGTCTGGTATGCGATAATCCACGGGGCTAAAGCCATCGGTTACTTTACCCATACCTGGCGGCCCGATGACTGCCAGGATAAAGGGACCCAGTACTATAAAAACTATCAGGTGACTCCGGAACAGGAAGCGGAGCTGATTCGGACCAATGGGCAGATTACTGCTCTAACACCGGTTCTGAGTCGACCGAACCTGACTAATGTAACGCATATGATTACCTCCGGCACCGGACGGGTTGATGTTATAACAAAGGGGTATAATAATACACTCTATATATTCGCCGTCAATGTTCTCCATGTTACAGACAGTAATACACAAATCGTTTCATTTACCGTTCCGGGATTAGGCAGTACCGGGAAGAATGTCGAAGTATACGACGAGTCTCGTACGATAGTACCAACAGGAGATATATTTATTGATACCCTGACAGAAGAAGAACCGGTGCACATTTATAGTATTAACGGTATTGTCCCAATAATCGATGAAGGGAACAAGCATTTTTTATCTGCTGATACATATCATCTTTCTCTTTCGAGTTCCTATCATAATCCAAGAACTTTCACCTTTTCAGTAATAATTCCACAGAGAGAACCGATTGAGCTGTCAATTGTAAATATTTCCGGCAGGGTGATTAAGCATCTGTTTTCGGGTGTTCCGGCAACGTCCAATTATTCGGTCAAGTGGGACGGCGCTGCTGGGAAGGGGAGAAGGGTGAGTCCCGGCGTCTATTTCTGCAGGTTGCAAAGTCACCGAGTTCAGAGGATTTTGACGGTAGTCGTATTGAGATAATTGCGTATCCACAGAGGAGGCCAATTATTGGGTGTCACCACTTTTTATAAATTGTGTCCTTATAGGATAAAATGCAAACCGTATGATCTATTCATTATTAATTAAAAATGGAGTTTTAATACTGTATTGATAGTTTTATCCCGGGTATCATAAGCCACTATTGGTTGAATTTTGGGATTATTGGTTGTATATCGGACTTTTTTTCCAGCATTGAGACTCAATCGTATTAAACTGTATATTGTCATTGGAAACGCAATTAGCGATATGATTAAACCGGTAGTTGATGCTCCATCTGTTGCATTGATATTAACTGAGTTACCTGTTGTTGTCTTTTCCCAATCCCCAACACTCATCAAGATAATAGATGTTACACTCAAAGTACCCCATACAGCACTCATAATACCATATTTTCTTTTCTGTCGTTTATACAGATTATTGTAATAATCGTTTTCATTTGAAGAGTATAGTATGGAATTGGTCGGATATCCTCTAATTCCATGAGATATTTCGCTATTTCCAGTACTTTGATTTTCTGCACTGACAGATGAGTTAAGCTCCACAAGTTGTATATCTGAGATATCCAGACCGTAAAATTGTCCTGATGTATTTACAAAGAGAAGGAATAAAACAGGAAATATCCTGTTAAACGACAAATGTATAGTGGGGTATGCGAATTGTATTTGTTTCATACTAAACCTTTCTGAAATTATTTATAAAAACTTTGTTTTGAAGAATAGGAATTGTTATGATTTCTATTGTAAACAATACGATTCTCTTAATACCACAATTTTATCTCTATGTTGTAAATATAAACTATACTAAAGAGAAATACAAAGAAATTGATTAAAAGAGACTTAATTAAAAACGGTTTAGGGTTAAAGGTTTTACCCAGTATAAACATGTAACTGTTCACCTTGAACTTTTTACCTGTTTTTACAGACAAGGGATACGGAAATACATCGCGTTTAAAAATAGTGGAGGGATACTATCTCTTATGCAGGTCTACTAATTTTCACCTTCCGGAAATTCAACAACTATTCCTTCACCGCTGTGCGGCCATCCCGTATCGAGCCAGGCACCTGCCGGTCCCAAAATAATCCGTGATTTCTCTACTTCCGGATTATTATCAAAGTATGCCGGCACTTTATTCGGTCCTTTGATACCGTTCATGCTGACAAAAAGCAATGCAGGGGCTCTGAGATTACGGACCTTTAGACAGGGTATCTCACGGAGGAGGTCTCCACGTGAACCCAGATTGATACTGAGGCCGTCGGGATTCCAGTGCAGGAATGAGTAATAGGTGTGTCCGGTGCCGGCACGGTTATGGAAATTTTTCAATTCTTCGCGATCAAAACTCAGGAGAAGGTTTTCGATCAGGTGTTTAAATCGGGGAGTGCCGATAAGGTTCTGGACGTATCTTACTGATAAATGCATTGCTGAGGCAATTTCCCGTTCAGGATGGTCCATACCGTAACCATATTTACTTCTGATATAATTAACTGCTACGAGATGGTTAATATATCCGCGGTGTGCTTTTGGAAGGCGCATTTTTTGAGGATCCTGACGGTCAATTGGCTCCATGGTACCATCGACGACAATGAGGATACGGTCATGGTTGAGTGTACCGTAGTTACTTGCAGTACTGAAGAGATATGGCTTTACCGGGAATAATGAATCCAGCCTGACTGAAAATTCGTGTATGTTGATATCATCACAATAGCGTGATGACATCCCCGCAAGGGAGATATGGATTCCTTTTTGATGAATCCGAGACATGACAGGGGTTAAACAGAACAATCCATAGGTAATATTCGGAATAACCCGCACCCGTACCGGTGAACCATGAAATTTATCAAAGACGCTGTTTATCAGGTCAAGAAATCGGTTGGCATCGTCAATATGTTCCTCATACATTTTCTGGACGCACGGTCCGACGACTGTCTGCATTTCAGGATGAGGTGGTAGTTGAGGGTATTCATTTTTATGACGTTTATTAACAAGCTTCTTTGATGCTTCTATATACCGCAGCCAGAGGTAAATAATCGGTGGACGAGCCATGGACTCTTTCCCATACCGGTAGATATGTGCAAAGGTGGTAAATTGCAAGTGACGGTCAAAGGTATCCTCGGGATTAAACGGTATGACGCCGCGGGTGATAAGTGAACGACGATGGGTAAATTCCAGGAGGATTTTTACCGGTACCTCTTTTGGCTTGGCTTTTAATAAGTAATTCAGGAGTTTATCAGTAAGGTAAACACCGTGTTTTGTACATTCATAAAAGATGTGAAATGTCTTTTTTAAAAACTCCTGAAAAATAGGATCCTCTGTTTCATAAGGATTAAAGTAAAGTTCCTCACCGTTACTGATTTTCTGAATGATATCAGTGATTGCCTCATGCAGAATGAAAGGAGCCCGCCGAATAAACCACTCTTTAAAAAGAAAATATTCCTGAAAAAGGTTGATCGATGTTTCTATTTTATCACGGCGATGAATAAGGTCATCATATAAATCGGTTGTCTGATATTCACCATAGGGGATGCAGAATTCATCTTTGGTTAGAAGTTGTGTCCCGGATTGCCATTTTCGGCCAAATCGGAAAATACTATTTTCATCCTGTGGTTTTGCCAGAACCAGATATTCAAGAATTTCACCAAGCTTCTGTATTTCATTATGGTTTTTACTATGCCAGTGGTGGTTATTTTTTATGGTAGTAAGAAGGATCTCAACGGGATCCTCTGAGTTTTTATCCTGATTATTCTCAGTATGGTGATCAGTACCTTTCGTATCACTATCTACCGGTGCATGAAGAGAGAGTGTTGGTATCTTTTTTTGCCGGATGCTTTGTATCTGCTCAAGCATATCCTTTACAAATGCTTTATAATCAAAGAGCCGGCAGTACAGTGCATAAATATACCGGCGTGCAGTTTCAAATACGCCTAACACTGAGATGTCACTCAGGCGGATAAGCATAACAGGATGGTCAAGCAGGAGATGATGACATTGCTCAATAATATGGTAGTAGACTACAGGATGCTGTGAATCAAGTGTTTGGAGTAATTGAAACACATCATCAAATGTTCCGAGATGAACAATAGCATCATAAATGCGTACTTTTAATGGCAGACTATTTTGTTTTGAAGCCTGGGCAACAAGAAAAGGCCAAAAATCCTTCCAGCCAAATTCAATGATTACTTCGAGGATAGCCAGTTTGGTCGGCTCGTCACTCTCGTTCCAGAATTGTTCAATGATTGTAACGACGTCCTCATCACATTCACCAATAGATGCAAGAAGGTGAATATATTCTTTATTAGTAAGCCTGTCCCGTAATAGGTTATTATTTTCCCGAATAAAGTGTGCTGTCGCAGCCCGGTCTATATAGGCCATTGTCAGAAGGTAAAATTCATTAAAGAAGATATCGTTATTCTCCAGCATCTGATTTTCAAGATAATGCCATGCATCAATACCGCCGGAAATTAACACAGCTTTGACATACTGACGAAGGTCCATAGGTATTCTATTACCGAAATGGTCAAAGAGTGCTGAACAGAGTTGTACAATCGTTTTCTTTTGTACCCGAATACGGCAAAACATTGCACGCATAACGGAGACCCATACCTGTAGATGCTCCTGAGAGCCTTTCTCCAACGGGCAAAGGACAGGTACCTCAAGAAGGATTTCCTCTGTCCAGTTATAAGGTACCCATCTGAGAAATGAAACAAACCTGCCAAGCCGTTTCAGGTATTCGCCGCGGTTATCCTGTGCCGTAAAACCGGTTGAAAGCTCCTTTATCTTATCATGAAGAAGGCACATTAAATCCCATTGTGACATTTTGCTGATAATGAGGCGGGCAATAAAATGGGGCAGTTCCGGGTCAACATGCCATTTCTGTCCAAGCCAGTATTTCTCTAATAAACTGTTATAATCGATATCCGGTAAGTCAGGTTCATACATCCGGCGGAGGATATCATATCGTTGTTTTAAAAGGATAACCGGGATATCTTGCACAATAGCACAAAGGGCTTTCTTGTGTTCTTTATTGTCCACTTTCTGAACGATATCACTGCAATTCAGATGCAGAGGGCGATTCGATTCCATGCTTTCCTTAATACTGTTAACATATTTTTCTACCTGCCGGACAACGGTGGCTGACAGATTTTGTCCGGCATAGGATAAAAGGTTTTCAAGAGGATCGTTATCTGTCGGGCCATGGATAACTTCAAGCCCTTTATAAATACAGGATTCCTCTGTGCTAATAGAGGTTATATGGAGGGATTTTATATTCAATCAAGAAACTCACGGAGTAATAGTTGGGATCAAATTATGAACTCTTTTTAGCCCGATTAATTCATAAATTTATGAAAATATCTAATAACTGATTGCACCATATATGCTAAGGGAAAATAGTATAAAAAATTCGTTTTTATTTACTTTACAGGAATTTTCAATTATGAAATAACTTTAGTACCTTACAGATTGCTTTCTTGTTTTTTAGAAAGGAATCTGATAAGGTACTTACTTGCGGGTTTATCCCGCGTTAGTTGCTTTAAATAGAGAGCAATCCGTTAAAGATTCCTTAGTTAAAATCAAGATAATCATTTAAATCAAGAATAATCCGGGTGAGGTAAGGTGTTTTTGACATGCATGGTAACAAGGCATACATCATCTTCAAGTTCTTCAGCATTAGAAAAGTTCCGGATCTCTTCAAGAACAATTTTCATTAGTCGATCGGGTGAAGTCGGGACGACTTTCTGAACAAAGCTGAGAAGCCTCTTTCTGCCATACAGTTTCCCCTCTTTATTTATTGTTTCGTAAATACCATCAGTATAAAAAAAGATAATGTCTTCGTAAGCAAGGGTGCATTCATTCGATGTAAATTTATAATCCTCATGAATTCCTATCGCCGGTTCAGGTTTACTGCCATTCATTTTTAAAATTTCTGCAGTTTTTTTCTTTTTATTAATGATAAAGGGCGTTGGATGTCCGGCGTTTGTATAACGAAATTTACCGGAAGATATATCAGCGACACCATAAAACGCCGTGGCAAAGATACCGGTATAAAACCGGCCCATGATGGAGTTAAGTCCGTTATTCATTCGCTGCATGAAAAGAGAAGTGTCTGCTGCAATCGGTAAAAGTTCTTCAATTAAACCACGCAGAAAGAATGTCAATAATGAAGCGCGCGCACCATGTCCCATTACATCACATATCAATATACCAACTTCGTGGTCAGAAATGGGGAGAATATCAAAAAAGTCACCAGCCAGTGTCGTCGCAGGCTTATAGTAATGTGAGAATTGAAGTGTACTTTTATTCTCCGGTACATGAAGAGGAAAATGTTTGTAGTGCTTTGCGAGAATAGCGGATTGGATTTCACGGGCCATGTTCAGGTCGGTTTCCATGACCTCATTTCTTATGCGAAGCTCAGTACTTGTCTGGGCAAGTTCCTGCTCTACGAGTTTACGGTCGGTGATGTCGAATACGATACCAAACGCTGCATAGCATTCTCCCTTTTCATTACGTATGCCGGTGGTTATATCTCTCGCCCATCGCGTTTCACCTGATTTGGTTTGAAATCGGAAATCCATCACAAAACTATCAATCGAACCGTTACGTAAGCGTGTAAATGCTTCCTCAAGCGACTGACCGGATAATTCACCGATTATCTCAATTGAGGTAACCATTTTTTTCCAGAGGGATAGAGTAAATTCTTCGGGTGCGTATCCGGTAATATCTCTAATGCCTTCACCAAGGTAATCATAATTATCGGAATCAAAGTTTCGCCGGTAAACAGTCGCTTTCCCCCGCTCAAGTACCTGGTTGACATCAGTATATACTTTACGCCGCTCTTCCTCTTCCTGCTGTTGTATTAATCGATGTACCTGATAATTATACGCATAATAAACTGCAATTATAAGGATAATTATCCACAGCAGAGAAAACCACCAGGTCTGCCAGAATGGCGGAATAATGGTTATCTTTAACGAGGTGCCTGTCTTATTCCAGATGCCATCATTATTAGAGGCTATAACCTTTAAACGGTACTCTCCCGGCGGCAGGTGGGCATAGCTGACATACCGTCTGTTGCTGCCGACATAATTCCACTCTGTTTCGATCCCGGCCATCATGTAGGCATACTGATTTTTATCAGGAGAAACATAGTGTAATGCCGCAAATTCAAATGAAAAGACATTATCCGTATGGGAGAGTATAATTTCCTTAGTTTCTGCTATTGAATGTTCCAGAATGGTGCGTCCTTCAATCGTTTCTCCGATAGGAACAGATCGATTAAACAACTGGAAATCGGTAATAACTACGATTGGGATATTTGGATTATCCCGGATACTGTCCGGATGGAAAATATTAAATCCGTTAATACCGCCAAAGAGCATTTCACCGGTTCCCAGTTTGCAGCCGGTGCCGGTATTGAATTCATTACTCTGAATGCCATTCTTGACATCGTAACTTTTACAGGTGATTGTTTGAGGATTAAACTTTGCGATTCCATTATTTGTTGTCAACCACAAGTTTCCATGGTCATCTTCCAGGATATCATATATGATATTATCCAGCAGTCCATCCTTTTTAGTGTAACTGGTAAAAACTCCGGCGTCCCGGTCAAATTCGTTAAGTCCGCTGTAGACAGTCCCAATCCACAAGGTACCGGTTTTATCTTCATAAATAGACAATATGAAGTTGCCACTTATGCTCCCGGCATCTGAAGAGTCATATTGATACCGGATAAATTGTTCTGTCTCACGATTAAACTTATTAAGCCCACCGCCAAATGTTCCAATCCACAAGTCATTATATTGATCGATGTACAGACAGTAAATTCTATTATTACTTAAGCTTGTTGAATCATCAGGATTCTGCAAGTAATGAATAAAGGTTCCGGAGATTCTATCGAACTTATTTAATCCACCACCATTGGTACCTATCCATAAGGTGTCCGGGTGATTGCTGCAAATGTCTCTGATTTTATTGTCACTCAGGCTGTGCGGGTCAAGTGGGTTGTGTTTATAATGGGTGAAACGGCCGTTTTCTCTATTAAATTTATTCAGGCCGCCGCCATGAGTTCCAATCCAGAAGGCACCGGTAGTGTCTTCGTAAATAGCAAAAACCCTGTTATCGCTTAAACTGTGCTGGTAAAGAGGATTATGTTTGAAATGGCTGAAGGAACCGCTTCTTCTATCGAATTTATTGAGTCCGCCTCCATCAGTACCTATCCATATAATGCCGGAACGGTCCTGGAAAATGGGCCTGATACCGTTATAACTCAGACTGTTCGGGTTATTGAGAGTGTGTTTATAATGAATAAACTTCTGTGATTCCCTATTGTAAATATTCACTCCTCCGGCATGGGTGCCGAACCAGAGTCCGCCGTTGTTGTCTTCATAGATTGATTTAACCCTGTTATCACTCAGGCTGTAAGGATTATCCGGATTATTCTGATAATTGTAAAATCCCTTTTTCCCTCGATGAAAAATATCAATCCCATGGTCATTGGTGCCTATCCAGAACGTGCCGTATTTATCCTCATAGAGCACGTTTATATGGTTGCTACTTATACTATTCGGTTTGAACGGATTATGTTTATACCGGATAAATTGATCCGTTTCATAATCATACTGATTCAATCCACCATCTTCTGTACCAATCCAGAGATTACCGGACCGGTCTTCATATAGGCATAATATAAAGTTGCTACTGATACTAAAAGGATCTTCCGGATCATTTAGATAATGGCTGAATCGTTCTTTCTTCCGGTTAAATTTATTAAGTCCTCCTCCATAAGTACCAATCCATAACGTTCCTGATTTATCTTCAATTATCGTTCTAATGTTATTATGACTTATACTATTTGGATTGTCCGGAAACCTCTGATAGCAGGTAAATTTCTTTTTTTCCCGATCATATTTGTTTAGTCCAAATTCAGTTCCGACCCAGAGCATTCCTTTCTGATCTTCACAAATCGCGAAGATTCGGTTATTGTTAATACTGTTCAGATCCTCAGGATCATTTAAATACCGGGTGAAAATCTCTTTCCCGGGATCGAAGCTATTTAATCCATTTTCAGTAGCTATCCATAATATGCCGGAATGATCTTTATAAATTACTCGAATCCAATTGTTACTTACGCTGTTTGGATTTTCTTCATCTAATTCAAACACCATAATATTATAACCATCATATTTATTCACCCCTGCTTCTGTACCAATCCATATAAATCCATGATTATCCTGCACAATACTATAACAGGAGTTCTGGGAAAGCCCGTCCTCTATTGAAAGGTTACTAAATCGTATTTCAGTTCCTTGTGCATGCAGGGAAGTATAGAGGAACGAAATAAGCACTATACAGAATAAAGGAAGTAATTTTTTTGAAATCATTTTCATTATTATATTGTGATAAATAAAAATTACAGATCTATTAATCTCTGTAAAAATCGATTTAGCATATAGTTATAGTATTCCATTAATTATACACCTAATTTTAATAGATTACAATTTGAAAGCAGAAAAAGAGCTAATTAGTGCTTGCCCGAAAACGTCATTCCCGAATGTTTCTATCGGGAATCCATGCCTCTATTTGTCCAAAAACACTGGATTCCCGCCAGAAGCATGCGGGAATGACGCTAAAAAGGTAGTTTCCGGCCAGACACTAATTAGAGTATGATTTGTAATTTCATGTAGATCACATTGAAGGTTAGATTAATTTTCTTACCTGCATGGTTACCATACATACATCGTCTTCAAATTCTTTTTTTAATGCGTATTCGCCCATGCTTGCTAAAATTTTAGGAATAAGATTCGTGGAGGAAATTGAGCACATACGTTGTACCAATGTAACGAAATTCGAGTATCCATACATCGTTCCGTCATTTCCTTCAACTTCATACAGGCCGTCAGTGAAAAAGAACACAACATCATCTTTGGTTAAATTACAGGTATTAACTGAATATTTAAATTTTTCATGGACACCGATTGCCGGTTCAGGTTTGTTTCCATTTCCCAACAGTTTTTCAACTGTTTTCTTGCTTCTATTCAGAAGTAACGGGAATGGATGCCCTGCATTGGTATAGCGTAATTGACCGGTATTAATATTCGCAACACAGTAGAAAGCCGTGGCAAAAAATCCGGTGTAGAACCGCTCCATGATAGAATTCAGGCCCGTGTTCAGGTTGTTCATAAATTCTGATGGATCACGGGCAAGAGGCATAAGTTGTTCAATCAATCCACGCAAATAAAATGTCAGTAAAGATGCCCGGGTACCATGTCCCATGACATCACAGATAACAATACCGACTTCATGATCCGAGATAGGCAGAATATCAAAAAAGTCTCCGGCCAGAGTGGTAGCAGGTTGATAATGATGGTTGAATCTCAGGGCACAGGTATCTTCGGAAGAATTTAGAGGGAAACAGGTAAGCGATTCAGACAATATTGAAGATTGGACCTCCCGCGCCATATTCAGATCTTTTTCCATCTCCTGATTCTGTAACTGGAGTTCCTCTGATAACTGTTTAAGCTTCAGTTCCGCCTGTTTACGCTCTGTGATATTTCGTACCATGCTGATCCAGGCCGGTTTCCCCTTATACATTGTTTCATCTGAAAGAATTTCCACATCTATCTGACGGCCATCCTTTGTGATATGCTTGTATTCATTGGGCGCATCAACATTCCGTACATCAATATTTTTTTCAACTTTTTCCATATCCTCTGGTGGATGCAGGTCGAACGGTGTCATGGTTCGAGTTTCTGCCCGTGAATAACCATAATTTTTAGTAAAGGCTTTATTACAATCCAGAAACAGGTGCGTTTCTTTATCAAAAATCAATATTGGATCAGCGGTGTGTTCGAAGAATGTACTTTGAATGCTTTTACTTTTACGTTTCTCGTCAATGAAGGTCTGGGCGAGTTCTTGCTCTGCCAGTTTACGGTCGGTAATATCGAACATAATTCCCATTAACGCATAGCACCGGCCTGACGCGTCCCGTAATGCAGACACCATATCTCTCAGCCATCGAATATCACCCGCTTTTGTGCGTATCTGATAGTCGGATACCCAGCGATCCAGCTCGCCTTTTTGAACGCGCTCAAATACCTCTTCCATCGAAAAACCCTTCAACTCATCACCCATTTCTATTCTGATAATTATCTTATGCCAGGTGTCAACGGTGATTCCTTCGGCACGGTACCCGGTAATATCTATAATGCCCTCGCCCATATATTCATACACCTTGGAATCGAATCCCCTCCGATACACTGCAGCGCTTCCCTGTTTTAGTACCTGGTTTAAATCGACAAATATCCTGTTACGTTCCTCTTCCTCTTTCTGGCGCTTTAATTGACTTACTCGATACCTATATATTAATGCTGTAGAAGCAATGATAATAATTGTACAAAAAGTATAAAACCACCACGTTTTCCAGGGCGGCGGAACAATGGTTATCTTTAATGATCTTCCCTCTTCATTCCACACACCATCATTATTCGAGCCTTTTACTCTAAAAATGTACTTTCCAGGAGGGAGACGGGTATATGTTGCATATCGCCTGCCACTGCTGACATAATTCCACTCTTTTTCAAGTCCTTCCATCATATAGGCATATTGGTTATCATCGGGAGATGCATAATGTAAAGCGGCAAACTCAAATGAAAAAACGTCATCACTATGGGCTAAGGTTATCTCTTTTGTTTTTGATATTGATCTTTCAAGGATTGTACGCCCATCGGCTATCTTTCCAATAGGGACAGACTTATTGAATAGCTGGAAATCTGTAATCACCACTGGTGGTATGTAAGGATTGTCTCTAATACTGTCCGGATAAAATGAATTAAATCCATTAATACCACCAAAGAACATTTCACCACTTTTACTTTTATAGGATGCAATGCTATTAAATTCATTACTCTGCAATCCATCATTCACATCATAATTTTTAAATTCTCCTGTCTTTGGATTAAACATGGATATACCATTATTGGTGCTCATCCACAGATTTCCATTATCATCTTCAAGTATGTTGTAAATGGTATTATCCGGCAATCCATCTTTTTTAGTGAAATGGACAAAAATATCCTTCTCCCGATAAAACCTATTAAGTCCTTGTCCAAAAGTACCAATCCACAGAACACCTGATCGATCTTCATAAATTGAGAATATGGAATTGTCACTTATGCTATTTGGATTGTTGGGATCTGATTTATAATGAATAAACTGTTCTTTCTCTTTGTCAAACTTATTAAGTCCCCCTCCATTAGTACCAATCCATAGAACACCTGATCGATCTTCATAAATGGGAAAAGCTCTATTGTGACTTAAACTCGAGGGATTATTAGGATCATGTTTATAATGTATAAATTGCTCTTTTTCTCGATCAAACTTATTCAGTCCTCCACCTTTAGTGCCAATCCATAGAATGCCTGATCTATCCTCATAAATACCAAGAATCTTATCATAACTCAAACTCGAGGGATTATTAGGGTCATGCCTATAATGGATGAATTGCTCTGTTTCTCGATTAAATTTATTCAGCCCTCCATAAGTCCCAACCCAGAACACACCCGATGTATCTTCACAAATTGCTATAACCCTATTATGGCTTATGCTGTTTGGGTCATCGGGATTATGCATATAATGTGTAAATGTATTCTTCTTTCGATCAAATTTATTCAGCCCTCCATTACCTGTTCCAATCCAAATAACACCGTCATTATCTTCATAGATTTGCCAAATCATATTATCATTCAAGCTATTGGGATTATTGGGATAGGTTCTGTAATGCTTAAACTTATGGGCTTCTCTGTAAAAAAGATTGATTCCTCCTCCCCGTGTACCAACCCAGAGACCATTATAATTATCTTCATGTATCGAAAGGACTCTATTGTGACTTAAACTGCGAGGATTAGCTGGATTTTTTTGATAACGGAAGAACTGTTCTTTTTGACGATTAAATACATTCACTCCTCCATTTTCAGTGCCAATCCAGAGCATACCTGACTTATCCTCATAGATAACATTGATATAATCATCACTTAAACTGGTTGGATTACCGGGAATACTTTTATAACAGGAAAATTGTTCCTTGTTTCGATCAAATTTATTGAGTCCTCCTCCATAGGTGCCTATCCATAAAATGTCTAAATGATCTTCATAGATAGATAAAACAGTATTATTACTTAAACTAGTAGTATCATCATGAATATGTTTATAACAGAAAAATTGTTCTTTGCTTCGATCAAACTTATTGAGTCCTCCTTTTTCCGTGCCTATCCACAATACTCCATACGAATCCTGAGATAGTGAACGTATCCTGTTGCTACTTATGCTGTGTGTATTATCAGGATCTGTTTTATAACAGACAAATTGGTTTTTCTTCTGATTAAATCTATTTAACCCGCCATTAGTCCCTATCCAGATTTCACCTGATCTGTCCTCGCAGATTGAATAGACCCAATTGTCACTCAAGCTGTTAGAATCATTAGGATCATGTAAGTATCTGGTAAACCGGTCTTTTTCAGGATCATATCTATTCAATCCTCCTTGAGTCCCAATCCATAATACATTATTCCGATCTTTACACATTGAAAGGATATAGCTGTTACTCAAGCTATTAGGATTATCAGCATCTGACTCATAGATTTTAAATGTGTATCCATCATATTTATTGAGTCCCGTCTCAGTGCCAATCCAGATAAACCCGTTATCATCCTGAACTATACAAATTGCATAGCTTTGAGAAAGACCCTCTTCGATTGTTAAGTGGCGGAATCGGATATCTTCGCCCTGGGCAAAGAGATAACACCAGATGAGGAGAGAGAAAAGTATACACTTCAGCAGAAGATATTGTATTTGTTTTTTATTCATTGCAATGATTAAACCTGTCGGAATAATTTTTTTACATGCATCGAAACCATACAGATATCATCAGGCAGGTCCTTCGTTTCAGCGAATTGGTGTACTTCCTTTAAAATATCGGGCAGTATCCGTTTCGGTGGGAGTGAAATTTTGCCTTTCACTGACTCCAGCAGCCTTTTCAGACCATATAACTCATCTTCGCTGTCGGAAACTTCAAAGAGGCCATCGGTAAAAAGAAGCACAATATCATCCCCTATAACGGAACTTTCGTATTCAGAATAGAGGTACCCTTCATGTATACCGATTGCCGGATCAGGTTTTATTCCGTTGGCCTGCATTTTTTCAACAGTGCCTTTGCTTCGATGGAGAATAAAAGGTACCGGATGCCCTGCGTTGGTAAAACGCACCGCTCCTGTCTTTATGTCAATTACCAGATAGAAAGCGGTCGCGAATATCCCTCTATAAAAACGTTCCATTATAGAATTTAAACCGTCATTTAATCTGATCATAAAAGAGGCGGTATCTAGTGCAATCGGGGTAAGTTCCTCGACCAATCCCCGCAGGTAAAATGTCAGCAGCGAGGCGCGGGCGCCGTGCCCCATAACATCACAGATAAAAATGCCGGCTTCATGATCGGAAATGGGAATAATATCAAAGAAATCACCGGCAAGGGACGTAGCAGGAAGATAGAGATGCTGGAATTTAAGCGCACTTTTATTTTTCGGCAGGTGGGGCGGGAAGTATTTCTCATGCTTTGCTAAAAAAGACATCTGAATTTCACGGGCCATGTTCAGATCGGTCTCCATCTCTTCATTTCTCACTTTAAGCTCGTTTGACGTCTGGGCAAGTCTCTGTTCTACTTTTTTACGGTCGGTTATGTCAAACATTATGCCAAGACAGGCGTTACGCTGCCCCGATTCGTCCCGCAAAGCGGTCATCATATCCCTGAGCCATCGGACTTCACCTGATTTTGTGCGAAACTGGAAATCTGAAGTCCAGCGGTCAAGCTTCCCCTGTCTGACCAGGTCAAATACCTCTTCGAATGCCATATCTTTTAAGCTGCCAAAGAGCTCGAACGATATGATTATTTCTTTCCATTTTGCAAAGGTAATTTCATCAGGACCATACCCGGTAATATCCCTGATTCCTTCGCCGATGTATTCATACGTATCGGATTCAAAATCACGCCGGTACACTGCAGCGTTTCCCTGTTCGAGAACCTGACTGAAATTTGCGAACGCTTTCCGCTGTTCCTCCTCCTCCTTCTGCTTTTTCAACTGGTTGACACGATAACGATATGCAAAGACGGTAACTGCTATGATTATTACTGCACACAGGCAGTAAAACCACCAGGTTTTCCAGAACGGTGGAATTATAGTTATCGTTACTGATGAACCGCCTTCATTCCATACGTCATCATTGTTCGAACCCTTGACACGAAAGGTATAGGCCCCGGGAGGGAGGTTAGTATAGGTGACATACCGCCTGTTGCTGGCAACATAGTTCCACTCTTTTTCAAAGCCTTCCATGATATAGGTATACCGGTTTTGCTCCGGAGAAACATAATGGAGTGCTGCAAATTCGAAGGAAAGGATATTATCTTTATAAGCAAGTGAGATGTGTCTCGTGTCAGTTATTGATTTCGAAAGAAGCGAGCGTCCATCTGCCATTTTACCAATGGGTACGGTTTTATTAAACAATTGAAAAGAGGTAATAACAATTGACGGCAGATAAGGATTATCTTTTATACTGTCCGGATGAAACGCATTGAATCCGTTAACACCGCCGAAGAACATCTCACCGGTTACCGGATTTTTATAGCAGGACAGGCCGTTAAATTCATTACTTTGAACCCCATCTCTTGGCGCGTAGTTCTTGAATGTTTCAGTCTTGGGATTAAATTTCGATAATCCCATATTATGACTCATCCATAAGTTTCCCCGGTCGTCTTCCAGTATCGCATAGACAACGCTGTTGGGCAGGCCATGCTCTTCATTGTAAAGCGTAAAGGTTCCCGTGACAGGATCGAATTTATTAAATCCCTTACCGTCACTACCGATCCACAGTATACCGTCACTGTCTTCATGCAAACCCATAATGTGGTCATGGCAGAGGCTGTTTGGATTTTTAGGGTCGTGCCGGTAATGGGTAAATGTTTTTTCGTTAATCTCATATTTATTAAGACCGCCGCCAAAGGTGGCAATCCATATATCACCTGATTTACTTTCTTTAATATCGAATATCCGGTTACCGCTTATACTGTGCGGATCATCAGGATTATGGGGATAGCGGGTGAATATTCCCGTTGCAGGATCAAAGGTGTTTACCCCGCCGCCATCAGTGCCGATCCAGAGAGTGCCACGGGAATCCTCAAAGAGGGTACGGATCACATCAGCACCAAGCGTGGTTGAATCATCCGGGTCATGCCGGTAATGGGTAAAAGTGCCGGTTTTTTTATCGAATTTATTCAGTCCGCCCCCCCAGGTACCGATCCAGAACTCACCGGCACGTGTTTCGCAGAGTGCTCTTACTCTGTCATGACTGATACTTGAAGGATTCCAGGGGCTGTGACGGTAATGGGTAAAGCTTTTATTTTTTCTATCCAGCCTGTTGAGCCCGCCGCCGTAAGTGCCTATCCACAGGATGTTATCCTTGTCCTCGTAAAGGGGTAGAACAAAATTATAGCTTAAACTGTTTGTCGTATAGGGGAGATTTTTATAATGCTCAAATTTCTTTCTTTGCTGTTCAAATAAGTTGATACCGGATGCCCAGGTACCGACCCAGATCATGCCGGAGCGATCCTCATACATGGAACGAATACCGTTTTTGCTCAGGCTGTTAGGGTCATCCGGTTCGTGTTTGTATTGAACAAAGAATTCATTTTCCCGATCATACCTGTTCAATCCGTCATCGGTACCTATCCACAAGGTGCCTGATTTGTCCTCGAAAATAGCCCGTATGTCATTATTGCTTATGGTGGACGGGTCGCGATGATCTGAAAGAAAACGGATAAACTTCTTTGCAAGATAATTGAACTTATTCAGGCCGTTTTTTGTGCCGATCCAGAATATCCCCCGGCTGTCCTCAAACAGGGCATTAATGGTGTTGTGGCTGATACTGTACCGGTCACGGATAGAATTTCGATAACAGATAAAAGTTTCAGTCTCCCGGTCAAAGCAGTTAAGGCCATTCTCGGTCCCGACCCATAAAAGCCCCTGCTGATCTTCATACATGCACAACACCACGTTATTACTGATACAGTGCGGATTGTCAGGTTCATTGACATAGCGAGTAAATGTACCTGTTTTTTTATCAACTTTGCTTAGGCCGCCCCCGTTGGTACCTACCCATAAAGTGCCGCTATGATCCTCATAAAGCGCCCTGGCGTATTTATGACTCAGACTGTTTGGGTTATTCGGATCGTGCATGTATCGTTTGAACTTTTCAGTGGCAGGGTTATACCGGTTTAAACCGTCAAAGGTGCCTATCCAGATATCGCCGTCCGCATCCTCATGCAGTGCCCAAATGCTGTTATTACTGATACTGGTTGAATCATGAAGGATCGGTTTAAATACCTCAAACGAATAGCCGTCATACCGGTTCAATCCGTCCTCAGTTGCGATCCAGATAAATCCTTTGTTGTCCTGGATGATACAATTCGCAGTGGATTGCGAAAGGCCGTCTTCAAGGGAGATGTGGCGGAACTGTATTGTCTGCTCCTGCGCAAAGAGCATAAGGGAAGAGAACAGGTGTACAACTAGGATTGAGAGGTATGATTTCATAAATACTGTTCGTGCAATAATTAGAGGAAATTGTCTATGAAATTATACCATCGTGTAATCCTTTTAACAATCGTGAAAAAAGAAAATAGTATTCTTTTCCGAATATCATAAATAAAAGGCTGCCATAACAGCTACATTAATGAAATTTTGATATATCTATTCTTCCACCCACTCATCCAAATAAATATCTTTTTGAGCTTTTCAGCCCCTATTTTTAAGAAAATGGCACACTTTCTGAATATATTGTCACAATAGTCAACAAAAAATCGTTTTATTACAAGATATGTGCTGAATATTGATGGTTTTCGTAAATTCTTTGTACTGTGTAAATGGGGCAAATGTAGCAATTTTTGGGAATTGTCAATCTTTTTATGCATTTTCAAAAGAAATCAGGGGATTTATGCAAAGACAGGAACGCATAAAAAAGGTATCTTGTATACTACAAGTAAGAAAAAAAATCCTTTGTCCAACCCACGAGGTTCTTGTATCTTGCCCCCCTAATAAGCAAGAATCTTTGGGACAAAGGTTTTTTTTTATCCTCAGAGAACATTACATTGACCGTTCCATTTTTTATAACCAGTACTAACCCGATTAATTCATAAACTTCTGAAAAATGTGGTATATCCCTCGACTGAAAACATACTGCACTGCAGTATTCAGTGCTCGGGATGACGATTATAGCTCTTTAAAATGTCATGCTGAGCGAGCCTGTCCTGAGCGAAGCCGAAGGGAAGCATGTTACCATATTTCAATGAATTGCAACTTAACCAAGTAAATTTATGAATTAATCAGGCTAAGTATATTTAAAATTGATCTGTTGGGTTATTAAATATTAAAATGAATGAATGGGTTTTTCTTGATTTGGAACTGTTTATCCCTGATAACTGAAAACGGAAGCCCCTGGACAAGGTGCCCTTCAGGGTATAAAATGACAGTAGGAAATTTACAAAGTGCACCAGACAAGCTGGCATTATAACCCTTTAGGGCAAACGAATAGTAGAAAGTTCAATGATTAGTAGAAAGTTCAATGATTAGTAGAAAGTTTATCT
>CBDVBE010000072.1:0-19828 GCA_965372145.1 uncultured bacterium
TTCCGATTCTACTCAATGTTATCAAGGAGCTTTCATACTCGCTTTCAGGGATAACTATAAATACTCCTTAAAAAGTCCCTTAGTAAGGGATTTAGGGATCCAAAAACGACTTTTGCGATTACCTCGAATGTATGGGATTTGGGTATAGACAAAGATACATTCTTTTGCCACCTTATGAAAAATAATGAATATTTATACAAAAACTGTAGATTTTTATTGCAAAATAGATTATTTTATATATAAAGAGATTTAAAAATTATACACCTATTTCCCCCCAACCCCATTTCCTGGAGGAATTATGGAAAAAAAAATATATAGCCTCCTTCTTATTGCATGTATAACTTGTTCTGCTCTTGCACAGATTCCAACCGACAGCCTGGTGGCCTATTACAAGTTTTCCGGTAATGCCGCTGACAGCAGCGGGCACCTTAATCATGGGACAAACGTACAAGCAATCCTGGCGAATGATAGATTCGGTAATCCGAACAGTGCTTATAGTTTTGATGGCAAGGATGATTACATTTATGTTGATTCAACAAAAGCTCTGGCGGCAGGGCGGACACCGCAGACTGTAGCTGCGTGGTTCTTATCAACGGGCAATCAGAACAGTACCGGGCAGTTTGTCAGTATCGGTGCGGCTGCGCCCACACAGGGATTACAGGTCGGTTTGGTCAGTGGTGACTTGACCGTAAGCTCCTATGGCACCGGGAATGCCTGGACACCGACGGTAGCCGGGATAACAATTTTTGATGGCCAGTGGCACCATTGTGCGGTTGTTTATAATGGGGTTAAAACAGAATTCTATGTTGATGGTGAATTTAAAGATTCAACCATTGCTTTGGTATGCAGTACTGCAACAGATTCAATGTATATCGGCAGGGACCTGGGCGCAAACTGGCAGTATTTCAAAGGCAGCCTGGATGATATCACTATCTATGCAAAGGCACTGGCCGCAGCGGAAGTTGCCAAATTGTATGATTTGAGTGACTCAACCATTCAACTGATTCCAATTGCCAGTCCGACAAATGAGAAACGCCCCGTATTTGCCTGGTATACCAGTCCCTCAGCGACCGTATATACGCTCAGAATTGACACGACGGCAAACCTGGCCAATCCGTTTATAGTTGCGCCGATACAGGATACTACCTACACCCCGACAATCGATCTGCCCACCGGTACTATTTACTGGCAGGTTACCGGAAATAATGGCCTGGTATCACCCATATCTTCATTTGTAATTATGGATCAGAATGTCCCGGTGCCGGTACCGTTCGATCCGAATCTTATTATTGAGGTCAGGCCGCAATTCAAATGGCATCCGGTCTCTGGAGCGACGTCATATAACCTTGACATCGACAGCAGCATCGATTTCTCCACGATGATTTTAACGGTTCCGGTGTCTGATACCTTTTATACCCCGCTGATTGATCTGCCGGCGGCAACGCTTTACTGGCGGGTAAAATCAAATCTCAGTCCCCAGTATTCAGAGTCAGAAGTCGTACATATTCAGCCCGATTCAATCCCATTCCTGTACCGGTTCAACGGCGATACGGCTCATGTCTTACGTCCCGATTTTAAGTGGAAACCGGTAAGCGGCGCAACTATCTATCAAATAGAGCTCGATACCGTTGGTGATTTTGCAGCGCCGTTTCTTTCAGTGCCGACCAGTGATACCGCCTATAACCCATCAATTGATCTCTGGGATATGAAACTCTACTGGCATGTTTCTTCCAACAGGACACCGGGTGTCTTCTGCCTGAAAGACAGTCTTATTGTCAGTACCATTACCGAGATACATCTGATACCGGATGGGAACGGGTACACAAAGAAGGTTGTTACCTATTATCAGGACAGTCCCCATAAACTAAAGATTGTGTATAATGCACAGAAGCAGACTCGTGTGCAGGTGGAAATATATTCAATTACCGGCCGGCTTATCAGGCGGATAGGACAGGTAGTTGATCAGAAAAACAGAGTTATTACCTGGGATGGAAGAGACCGGTATAATAAGCCGGTTTCAGCAGGAACATATATCGTCCGTGTAAGTGCAGAAGGAAGACACTATTATCAGAAGGTAAATGTATTGTTTTAAAACAGAGGATATAACGTTTTAAGGAGCATAAATTCTCGACCCGTGGGACCCCTTTCGCAATTACCCTCAAAACAGACGGAAGGGGCCCCATACCCCATAATCGCTAACTTAAACTTTCTTTTAAAGAAAATATTGAATTTCGAATAATGAATGAAAAAAAGGTTTAAAAACTTCAAACTTCATCATTCAATATTCGATATTTTCCTCAGTTTTTGGGCTTTGTAAATCTGAAGTTAGCGCCAATGGGGCCACACCCCCTTAAACACTCAATTAACGATATTCTGGTTAACAGGTTCCTGCCTTGAGAGGTCCGATTCCGTAGAAATATTTTGAAAATAAGGTGACGCAACCTGTTATCTGTTTCTTTTGTCAAGGAACGTTGCCATAAGAGCACTGGTTGAACAATCGTGAATACCTACCGTATTCTCATTTAATTCAGATAAGATCGCTTTTGCCAGGACCTTTCCGAGCTGTACTCCCCATTGATCATAACTGTTTATTCTCCAGATTACACCCTGGGTAAAAATCTTGTGTTCATATAACGCAATAAGTGATCCAAGATTCCCGGGGGTCAGTTTGTCAATGAGGATACTATTTGTCGGGTTGTTTCCTTCAAAAGTTTTATGAGGTGTAAGGAGTCCAATATCTTCTTCCGATGCACCCGATTCTTTCAGCTGTTTAAGTACTGTTTCTTTGTCAAGGCCAAAAGCCAGTGCTTCAGTTTGTGCAAAGTAGTTGGCCATAAGCTTATTATGATGATCTCCCAAAGGATTGAGCGAGGTAATAAAACCGATAAAATCAGCAGGGATCATTTTCGTACCCTGATGAAGGAGCTGGTAGAATGCATGCTGCCCGTTGGTGCCCGGTTCCCCCCATATAATCGGGCCGGTGTGATACTCAACACGATTTCCGCCTCTGTCAATTGTTTTACCGTTACTTTCCATATCACCCTGCTGAAAATAGGCTGCAAAACGGTGGAGGTACTGGTCATAGGGGAGTATTGCATGCGTTTCAGCGCTAAAAAAGTTGTTATACCAGATACCAAGCAGAGCCAGAATAACAGGCATATTCCGGTCGAAGGGGGTAGTATAAAAATGCCGGTCCATTTGATATGCTCCTTCGAGAAGCTCTTCAAACCGGTTGAAGCCTATTCGGATAGCTATGGAAAGGCCGATTGCAGACCAGAGGGAGTAACGGCCACCGACAAAATCCCAGAATGCAAACATGTTGTCAGGATTGATACCAAACCTGGACACCTCTTCATGGCTGGTGGACAGGGCGGCAAAGTGGTTCGCAACAGCAGCATCACCCAGCTTTTCAACGAGCCAGGAACGGGCGGAATTCGCGTTAGTCATGGTTTCCTGTGTTATAAAAGTCTTTGAGGCAACAAGAAAAAGGGTTGTTTCAGGATCAACAATTTTAAGAGTTTCAGCTATGTCGGTACCGTCAACATTCGAAACAAAATGCGCTTTGGGCCCATCTGCATAGTGTTTTAAAGCTTCACAAACCATTTTGGGGCCGAGGTCTGAACCGCCAATGCCGATATTAACAACATCAGTGATTTTTTTCCCTGTTGCTCCAAGCCAGGTGCCATTACGGACTGAATCAGAGAAGCTTTTAATTTTTTCCAAAACAGCATTAATCTGTGGCATGACATCTTTTCCATCAACAATAATCGGGTCATTGGAACGATTTCGCAAAGCAATATGCAGCACGGCTCTCTTTTCTGTCCAGTTTATTTTCTCCCCGGAAAACATCCTTTGACGGTATTCCTCAACTCCTGAAGCCCTTGCCAGATCGAACAATAGAGACATCGTTTCTTCGGTGATACTATTTTTTGAGTAGTCCAGAAGTAGTGAACGGTCCGTTGCTGAGAATTTCTTAAATCTTTCCGCATCTTTGAACAAATCTTTCAGATGAACTGATTTCATTTTTTCATAATGTTCTTCGAGTGCGAGCCACTCCTTTGATGATACCAGTTTCTGCATGGTTTTATCCTTTCGAGTTGGAAAAGGCACACGTTAATTTAGCAAATAATATAACGGAATTACAGTAAATGGTACTATATAAGATAGGTATATGCAATATATAATAATGCGTGTTTTTTGTTTTGAAATTTAGAAAAATTCGGTATTTAAACCTGAAATTGAACAGAATAATTTTCTTAAGTATCCTGGTGCTGTTACTACGTCTTTCTAGAGATGCCTATAGTAGAT
Organism: uncultured bacterium; assembly: GCA_965372145.1. Classification (GTDB taxonomy): domain Bacteria; phylum Fibrobacterota; class Chitinivibrionia; order Chitinivibrionales; family JANQEN01; genus CBDVBE01. The sequence continues at coordinate 4,309 of CBDVBE010000072.1, forward strand.
TTTTCCCTTGTATTTGCTATAAAAAAATCGTAATCTTGTATCGGAAATATAGGGTAAAAATATATTTTAGACCGCTCAACTTTTTTATTAGGATATACTGGAGATGTGTACATGATCTACAAAGTAATTGTTAAAAGCGAGTTTGAAAAATTTGTCAATGGTCTCATTAATGATAATGAAACATTCGGGCCGAAACTGGTGGACACGGATAAGGATGGAAAGCCAGTTTATAAATTCGAACAGGTGTATTCCTTTGATGAGATTGATCTGGATTATACGGTAACCAGTTCATCGGTTAAAAACTTTTTTCTCCCTTTTCGCGAAGAACTGTCAAACTATGATTTTTCGGAAAATGACTGGGAGCAGAATATTGAATACCGGGTTAATCCGCGGGTAATCGTGGGCGTTCGCCCCTGTGATATTAACGCGCTGGCCATACTGGACAGGATGTTTATTAGAGGTAGATTTCCTTCTCCCTATTATATGGCTCGAAGAAAAAATACCTTTGTAATCGGTTTTGACCATGAACCCCTTGAAGACTGCTTTTGTGAATCGCTTGGCCAGGATACAGTAATTCGAGGATTCAACCTGTTCTGTACTGATATCGGGGATAAATACTACCTTACCATTAACTCCTCAAAGGCATACAATTTTCTCAAAAATGTTACCACAGGTGATCCTTCACAAAAAGATGACGATGCATTTATTGCCCGGAGGAAATCGATTAAAGAAAAATTCAAAACCAAAGTTGAATTTACCGGCCTTCCCAGCATTCTGGATATAGAATTTGATTCTCCCATCTGGAAAAAATGGGGTGATAAGTGCCTCGGCTGCGGTACCTGTGCCATGGTATGCCCGACCTGTTACTGTTATGTAACCGAAGAGACAATAGAGGTAAACCTTAAAAGTTCACACAAAGAACGCGTCCAATATTCATGTAATATTATTGATTCCGCTGAAGTTGCCGGTGGTCATAATTTCAGGCCACTCAGGGAAGATAGATTGAAATATCGATACTGGCACCACTATCGTGGTTTTGCTGAGAATGCTTCTGACCCGATCTGTGTCGGATGCAACCGATGCGGCAGAGCCTGCCTGGCCGATATTAATCCGAAAGATGTAATTAACGATTTAAGACAGGAGCGTTGAGATGAATTACCAGATAGAAAAACAGGATATCAATCTTGAACCTTTCATGAAAAAACCCCCGCAGTTTAATCGAAAAACAATTGTTATGAGAACGGATAAAGTGTATAAGTGTGAAATAATCAATATTGTTAAACTTACCGAACTTGAAAAACTCTTTCGTCTGAAAATAATGGTTTCTGAAGAGCGGGAATTGTTTACTTTCAGACCCGGCCAGTTTGTCATGCTCGAGGTCCCCGGTTTTGGAGAAGTACCGATTTCCATCTCAAGTTCAAGTAATAATAAGGAATTTATTGAGTTGTGCATTCGAAAAGCCGGCCGTACTACCAATATTCTTCATAATGCGAAACGGGGAGCAAAAGTCGGCATTCGCGGCCCTTTCGGCACCTCGTTTCCCATGGAAAAGATGGCCGGTCATAATATATTGCTTATAGCCGGTGGCCTCGGACTTGCACCATTGCGCGCACCTATATACTGGGTTAATGAGCGCAGAGACGAGTTTAAGGATGTGCATATACTCTATGGAACAAAAGAACCCAGTCAGATGCTTTTCACCTACCAGTATGAAGAATGGGAACGGGTAAGTCACATAAATTTGCTTACCATTGTAGACCGGGGCGATGAGAAATGGACGGGCAGAACAGGTTTAATTACCGAGTTATTTAAAGAGATAACCATTGATCCGGATGACACTTATTGTATTGTGTGCGGTCCACCCATAATGTTTAAATTTGTCTGTAATCATCTTGATTCTATTGGTGTTCCTATGAACCGTATGTTTGTCTCACTTGAACGAAGAATGCACTGCGGTATGGGCAAGTGCTGCCGGTGTATGGTCGGAACGACGTTTACCTGTGTTGATGGTCCTGTGTTTGATTACTGGTCTGTTTTGAATCTTATGGAAGCTATTTAGGAGGTTTATTTTGAAATATCTTGGGATCGATCCACAAAAGCCCAGAATTGCCGTATTTGATTTTACCTGCTGTGAAGGCTGTGAGCTGCAGTTGACTAATAAGGAAGAAACGCTGCTTGACTTTCTTGCTCTCGTTGAAGTGGTAAACTTTAGAGAGGTCTCCTCGGATAAAAGTGATGAGTATGATATTGCAATCATTGAAGGAAGTATCTCGCGGGATGATGAGATTGAACGGTTAAAAATCATCCGGGAACGGGCAAAGGTGCTGATTGCTATGGGTTCCTGTGCCTGTTTTGGCGGTGTTAATAACCTTAAAAACCATTTTCCCCTTGAAGATGTAATACGGGAGGTCTATGGAGAAGACACGGTTGACACAAACCTGGTTAAAAAGGTGAGTGATATTGTTACCGTAGACCTTGAAATTCCCGGCTGCCCTGTATCAAAAGCTGAAGTTGAGAAGATTATTATTAATGTGGTACTGGGCGCAGATATTACGATGCCGAAATACCCGGTCTGTATCGAGTGCAAACAGAACTTAAACACCTGTGTTATTGACCTCGGGAAAATCTGCCTCGGACCTATTACACGTGCGGGTTGCGGTGCTGTATGTCCAGCGGGAAAAGTGGGATGCCTTGGGTGTAGAGGTCCTGCAGAGGATGCAAATTTTGAATCTTTTTATAAAATATTACAGGAAAAAGGGTATACAAAATCGCAGATAAATGAAAAACTCGATTTTTTTAATGCATTCAGCGGAGTAACAAACTATGAAAGTTAATATGAACATTGATATACACCATCTCACGCGTGTCGAAGGTCACGGAAATATCCGTGTTAGAGTGGAAAACGGAGAGCTTGTTGAATCCAAATGGCAGGTTGTAGAGACACCGCGGTTTTTTGAAGCTATGCTTCGTGGAAAATCGCATGATATTGCACCGACATTAACTTCAAGGATTTGTGGTATTTGCTCGATAGGGCATACTCTTGCAAGCCTCAGAACAGTGGAAAGGGCCATGGATATTGAAATCCCAAAAAACGCCCAGAAACTTCGCCTTCTGGCAAAGCATGGTGAAACACTGCAGAGCCATTTCCTGCATCTTTTCTTTTTAGTTGCCCCTGATTTTTTCAACGTCGGCAGCGTGATTCCCATAATTGAAAGTCATCCTGAAATAGCAAAAATTGCAGTCCGGCTGAAAGGACTCGCCAATGATATGTGTGACCTGATAGCCGGCCGTACCACGCACCCTGTTACACTTGTGGTCGGCGGAGTGAGCAAGGCGCCGGAGAAAAGGGAGCTTGAGGAATTAAAACAGGTACTCCTTGACAGGATTCCGGATGCTGAGGCATCTATTGATCTCTTTAAAACATTTTCTATACCGGATTTTGAACGGGAGACAGAGTTTGTTTCACTCAAGGGAACCGATGCCTATCCCTGGATAGGTGGCAACCTCGTCTCGACTGATGGTGTTGTAAAGCCGGAAGATGACTACCTGGCTATGACGAATGAATACAAAGAAGATTTTACTACCTCAAAATTTACGAAGCTCAGCCGGGAATCCTTTGCTGCAGGTGCACTCGCGCGTTTTAACAACAACCATGCATTACTCCATCCCAAAGCAAAGGAACTTGCTGAATCTTTGAATTTACACCCTGTCAATTATAATCCATATATGAATAATATAGCCCAGTTGGTAGAGTGCTATCATGTCGTATTGGAGGCAGTTGAACTTATTGATACATTGCTCGACAGCGATATGAACCATCTTTGTGTACAGTATGATATTAATGCAGGGGAAGGTGTTGGCGCTGTTGAGGCCCCTCGTGGTATACTCTATCACCACTACATTATCAATGAAGAGGGTGCTATAACTAAAGCAAACTGTATTATTCCGACAACACAGAATAACGCTAATATTCATCATGACCTTGCTGAATTGGTAAAAAAGCAGATTCGCCTTGGTAAAAGCGATAAAGAAGTTGCCCTGTTATGTGAAATGCTGGTGCGGGCATATGATCCCTGTATTTCCTGCTCTGTGCATTAGTTGACAGTGAAAATCCTGTAAAAAGTGCACTGTTTTCCGGTCCTGAATTATGTAAAAATATTTAATTTTCATCGATAAATTTATATGAAATCCCATTTTCCTTCGATAATATTATTTCTATTGTTAGCGTTGACCTAAAATACAGAATTTGTACATGCTTTTTTTGATTAATTCCAAATAACATCCGTTTACATTTTTCTAACAATTTGCATATCAACCAGTTACCACATGGGTTTGGTGGGTAAACATGTTGATACGTTGACCTGATGATCAACAATGTCTGAAAAAAAGTAAATCCTCCTATTGATTATTTCAGTAAAATGTAACGATATTACCTATATTATTAACAGTTATGGAACCGGTCAATATTTTCAATTATTTCGATTATCACAGATTTCTGCGCGATAGTTATGGGTATAGAAAGCAGCAGAATTCCAGCTTCTCATACCGGTACATCGGCCGGAAAGTAGGGATTGACCCTGGTTATCTGGTGAAGGTGTTTCAAGGGAAAAAGCATATCGCAAGCCGGTCGATTCCACTCTTTGTAAAACTGTTGAATCTAAAAAAGAAAGAGATTGAGTATTTTGAGCTGCTTGTCCTTTTTAATAAGGCAAAAACAAATACAGAGATTAAAAACTATTTCGAAAAACTGTTAACGTATGCTGAAATTGACGAGCGGCTCGTTGAAGCTGACAAGTATGAATTTTATCAGAAATGGTACTATACTGCTGTACGGGAGTTGATTGCTATTTCTGAATTCAAAGGAGATTTTGCCGATCTTGCCGGTCAGGTTATTCCGCCAATTACCACATCTGAGGCACGAAAATCGGTTGAACTTCTGCAACGGCTTGGATTTATTAAAAAGAGCAAAAAAGGCGTGTATGCTGTTACCTCACGGTTTATTACCACCGGGGATAACTGGCGCTCAATTGCGATTCGCAGCTTTCAGAAGGAGACTATTAAACTTGCGGAATGCTCGCTGGATACCATAGCAAAAGAAGAACGTGATGTTTCAACGGTGACAATCACGCTTTCTGCAAGCGGCTTCGGGGAAGTACAGAAACGGCTGGCATTGTTTCGCCGGGAGTTACTGGAGATATCCCATGGTGATGAAGAAAAAGATACCGCGTATCATATAAATCTGCAGGTATTTCCCATCGCACGAAAGAGATCGAAGGGGAGGAAGAAGTGAGCCGACTGGTTACGGGCATCATAGCTATTCTCCTGATGTTGTGCACTGGTCTGATACAGTGTGCAAATCAGCCGGTCGCTGATTCGGGCAGTGGCTCGACAACGACTAACGGCATTATTGCTGCGTCATATTTCAATGCTGACGGTAGCCCGGCTCAAAATACGGAAGTATTTTTGGTGCCGGAGGGCTTCGATCCGGTGAAAGAGGGAAATCTGCCGGACAGCCTTACGGGCATTACCGATTCCAACGGCATATGCTGGTTCTCGCTTTCCTATGAAGGCATTTTTAACCTGCAGGCATATAATCCTACTTTTAACACGTATATTTTAAAAACAGGAATATCCGTTGTGTTGAAGGACACGGTTCACCTTGATGCCGCCACCCTTCGTATGCCGGGTACGTTCACCTTCACCCTGCCGGATACGGCAGATATGAAAAATGGGTATGTGTATGTCCCCGGTACCCTGCTGTATAAGAAAATTGCCGATGAGCAGGTCATTGTCGATAATGGTAAGGTTCACCTCGTGTTTGATCAACTGCCTGCTGGAACTGTTAAAGCCATCTACTATGGCGAAATGGATGCTCCCATGGTATCGGTGGAACTGCAAAGTGATGTTATAATCGAAGAAGGTGATACTACTGAGGTGCTGCTGTATGAATCATGGCAGAGCTACACTACCCAGAATAGTGGAATACCGGAGGACAGAGTGACAAAAGTCCTTGTTGACGCTGCCGGTACTGTCTGGATTGGTACTATGAATAGCGGTGTTGCCACTTTTAATGGTACAGACTGGAAAGGGTATACTACCGCAAATTCAGTATTGCAGAACAATACCATTCAGGGACTGGGTCTGGCTGACGATGGCACCGTGTGGATTGCGACTGTGTATGGTATAGCGAGTGTAAAGCAGGATACCTGGGAGATTTTTACCGCACAGAACTCAACACTGCCGGATAATAACCTCACGGGTATCGCATTTGATAACGAAGGAAATTTATGGGCCGGTGCGCAGCAGGGGTGCATCATCTATGACGGTACCAGCTGGAAACAAAGCTCGTATACCGGTACCTTTCCGATGGCATTTGTGACCAGTATCGCGGTTGCCGGCACAGGGGATGTGTTTATCGGTACCCCATACGGCATATTCAGGCACACCAGTGGTGCTTTTACCTATCTGCCGGTGCCGGATTTCGGTGTGGTGGAGGTACGTATTGAGGACATTGCCGGAGATGGCAGGGGAAATATGTGGTTTGCAACCGAGCGCGGGGTGGTACAGTATGCATCCGGCTCATGGCAGGTGTTTGATGCTAATACCGGATTACCGGGAACCGTATCGAAAAGTGTTGCCGTTGATTACCATACTATCCCATGGGCAGGCCTGAGTGAAAACGGTGCAGTTGTTAAAATTGGCCATTACTATGGCATCTATACCAGTTCAAACACTAGCGTGCTGAATAATGCCGGAGCGATCAACGATATTGCAGTTGCTGATGAGACTACGTTTTACTTTGCAACGGAGAGTAGCGGTCTTGTTCGGCTGCAATTTATGTATACCGGAAAATGAAATAATAATACCGGTATCGTGTTTCGCAAATGCTGTTTTAAATAAATCGTCTTTGTCCTCGTCGTCCTTCGTCCTCGAACAGAGGATCCCGCGGGACGGGAGAATGTTAAAATGATATAGTCAGGACGAGGAGGAGAACGAGGACGAGAACGAAATGAAATGTTTTTTATAAATTGTTTGACCAGTGGATAACCTGTTTACCCTACAACAGGTAATTGCCCGAGTGGCAATGGAGGGGGCTAGGGAAAACCACTTTTGTGCCGGGTGTAATTCCGGCACAAAAGTTGGTTAATATTATAAAAACGAGAACAGTTTATACCTATAAATAGCACAATTCCGGAGGGGACTATTTTTATGACGCGAGGGAGCTTTTCATTCTCATGGTGGTATGAAACCGTTAGTAATACCCCTGCCATTTTTTTATTCCCTTGCAGAAGCCATGCTCTGCCAAACAATGAAGAGAACGAATGGGAAAACATGAATAACCAGGCAACACGGGAGGTGCATAAGTAGAAATCCGCAAATCCTCACCCCTCTCCCCACCCTTTATTCTTACCACTCCCAATACTCTTTAGTAAGGATAAAGTTTGCGGGGTGAGGATTTCTTTTTATACAATTGTAAAGAATGAAGGATGATAATTCGAAAAATAGTAAAGTAAGTTAAAATTGTTCTTTGATAGGAGGTGTTACAGAAGTATATTATTTTGCTTTACAACTGTTTACTAATTTGTTTATCATAGAGTTATATTGAAATATACGAGGTCCTCACCCTAGTCCCACCTTTATTTCTTCCCTCTCCCAATTTTGAAGAATAAAGTTATAGGGTGAGGATTTCTTTATATCTAAATAGATTTGTTCGAGTTTTAGTGCTTGTTATCGTCCTCGTCCTCCTCCTCGTCCTCGGTTACTCCATAAGTCATCTGTTCCCGCAATTCCGTTAAACCAGTTGCCCGGATGACACAATTAAAAATAGAAAAATTACAAAAATTCCGCACTTTGCTTTGGATAATTATTAATTTACATAACTGACACCACAAATGTAACCGACATCTTTTCGCTAGTTCTAGCGCTCTGGGGGGAGTTTATGGCAAGACTGGTTGCCTTATCTTGTTTTGTCCTGATTGTGTCCTGTACACTGTTGGATGATGAAAATGAGTGGGATAATCCAATTGATCAACAGGGTAACAACTGGCATCCGCCCGTGGTTACCGCCATGGCAGATACGGTTGTATTGATTAGGGATACCGTTTACTTAAGGGTTGAGGGCAGCGATGCAAATGGGAGTATTGTTAAATATCAGTGGTCTCTCGATTATGGGAAAACATGGCCAAAAGAGAGTGATACCAGCGGCATACTGAAATGGTATTTCGATAAAATCAACGTCGGAGTAAACGTATTCATGGTCAGGGCTATCGATAATGATAGTCTGGTTTCATCACCAGACACTGCGGAAATTACGGTTGAGCTCGGGGCGCCGACCATTGATTCGATTCCTGATAAGGTGGTTGCTATTAAGGATTCCGTTATATTGCAGGTATCCGGCAGTGATGTAAATGGCGAGATTACGAAATTTCTCTGGGCAATTGACAACGATTCTGACTGGACTCATGAAACCGGTGCGGACGGTACACTCAAGACCTACTTTCCATTGGGCAGCCAGGGGATACATCCCGTCAGGGTAAAAGCGATCGACGATGATACCGTTGAATCTGAAATAGAAAGTTTTTCCATTGATGTTCGATTATATAAACCGGTGGTATCCCTTAATGACAAGGAACAGGTGAATATTAATGACAGCCTCACGCTTTCAGCGACAGGAAGTGATACCAATGGCGTGGTCGTTAAATATTTATGGGCATTGGACGGCACCAATTTTACCGATACGACTGATAAGAACAGCGTTACCCTTGTCTATAATACAGATAGTACTTTTATTGTACGAGTGATTGTTATTGACGATGATGGTTTTGTTTCGAAGGCCGCCCAGACAGCAATCACCGTGACGCTCGATCCACCGGTTCTTACTCCGGTAAACAACAGTTTCGTGTCCCAGCTTGATACGGTAAAGGTGACGGTAACCGCAGAGGATACCAATGCGACCGGATCGATTGAAAAGTATTACTGGGACACCGGAGGAGACGGGTGGGATGACAGCACAAATACCGACACACCGTCGTATTCGTTTTTCTATCCGGACGGTGGCCCGCTCACGGTGATATGGGGAGCCCGTGATGATGATAACCTTCTGAGCACCGATACCTTTTATATCCTGTTCAACCGGGTCCCCGATTCCGTTACTATGCTTGAGCCGGTCGATAATGCCAAGGCCTCCTTTACAGAATTTGATACTGCCAGTCTCACCGGCAGTGTTCTTATGCGTTTCAGCGGGAGTGACCCTGATGGTAATGCCGACACCTTAACCTATACGCTTTACCTGGGGGAAGATAACAACAACCTCGAGAAAATCTATGAGGGCCGGGATACCGGCTATACAAAAGATGAACTTGACACATCAACAACCTATTACTGGAAATTGAAGGTACGCGATCTGCACGGCGATAGTGCGGTAAACACCGGTCAGTTCACCACACCCTATGTTGATTTGATACCGCCGGTGCTCACCCTTAAGGGAGATAATCCGCTTATGTTAACGTTGGGGGTCAAATTTAAAGATCCGGGTGCAACTGCGGTGGACAATTTTGAAGGGGATATAAGTGATAAAATAACTGTCAGTGGTGATGTTAATACCTCAAAAGCCGGCACCTATGTGCTGACTTACAGTGTTGCGGACAGTACCGGGAATGATACCAGTACCACCAGGGAAGTGATTGTCGAGGATTATATCCTGCTTGAGGACTTTGAAAGGGGACTTCTCTATCAGACCGCATTCGGCTCGAATTTCTCATCCTTGAAAGGTGATTCTGTCGGACACTGGCGGGCGTGGACGGATGGCGTCAACGCCACGTTTGATCCGGACCCCAATGCAGATCCGAATGACCCGTTTAAAGAAGTTGTTAAAAATGGAAATGGTTTCGACGGCAGTAAAGGTTTCCAATCAAGTGTAAAGATTTCCGAGCCCCTGGGTTCTTACTGGGGTGTTGTCTGTTATCTCAAGGAGTATGATAAATTTTATGATCTTTCTAAATTGGACAGTGTTACGTTCTATATAAAAGGAAGCGGCACAGCGCGGGTTCATTTTACCTATGAAGCTATTGATACCATGGAAGACTGGGAGCAGTGGGGGTATGCCGGGAAGAATCTTGAATTATCCGACAGCTGGACAAAAGTTATCCTCAATCCGTCTGATACAGCTACGTATAAAGGTCTGGGCGGTTCACCGGGTGAAGGGCATACCTGGGATAATGCGAAAGCGAGAGTACGGCGGTTCGGTTTTGTCGATGTGGGATTCGGTCCTGATGATGTCGATATCTCTGTTGATGAGATACGATTCTATGGAGATTTTACTGATTCCGGATTGTTACCTAATGTAAAGTATTAATTTTAATAGCATTTTTTTGCAGCAGAGCTGATACGTCAATACTGTTGAATCAGATATCTCTTATAAGTTTTCTGTCCCGTAGGGACTAAATATTTCTAGAAAAAAATACCGCAAAATTATTTATCCAAGTGCCGTCAGGTACGATATATTAAAGAATTAAAACGTTCCTATCAATCTGATACTATGTCATCCCTACGGGACTTTGTAGTCATGATTGGGGTTGCATAATCTATAAATATCCAGTCCCTACCGGGACTTTAAGAATATGCACCGAGGTGAATTTGGGTACTATCTTTCAACCATTTTCCCCGCAAGCTCTTTAAGCAGCTTCGCACCAACCATAGCAGTCATATCCATCACATCGCGTTGCGGATTAAGCTCAACAATATCTGCGCCGACGATTGGAACCTGCAGGTTTTGAATCATTCGAATAATATCCCGTGTTGTAAACCCGCCCGGTTCATGGTGGGAAACTCCCGGGGCGAATGCCGGATCCAGTGCGTCAAGATCGAGGGAAATATACACCGGTCCGTCAATCTCAATTGGATACTCCGGATACCACTCTTTCATTTCGATTGTGTTAACACCAAATCTCTCGATCTGCGCACGTTGATGTGGATTTATCGTTCGAATACCGACTTGCACTAAATTGGTCACCAGAGTATCTTCCATGATTCTGGCAAAAGGGGAGGCATGGGAGAACCGGTTACCTTCATACTCCTCGTACAGATCAGGATGCGCATCAAAATGCAGGATAGAGAAGGCGCCATGTTTTTTATGGTATGCCTTTACAATCGGATAGGTTATCGAATGGTCACCGCCCAGGGACAATACACCGGTATCAAGGGCGAGTATATCTGATACGGTTTGTTCAATATCTTCGAGAAAAGCTGCTTCGGAAGAAAATTTCATATCTCCGAGATCAATAAACTGTGCGTGGTTCTCAAGATCAATACCGTTTTCCGTAAAGAGGTTCATTGCGCCACTGTGGAGCGCTTTCCGCAGGTGAGCAGGGCCGGCTGCCGAGCCTTTCATGAAAGATGAATTGCTGTCGATAGGAATACCTAAAACAGCTACGGTGGACGGTTTCAGTGATGAAATGAGATGATTTTGTGCCGGCATAATAATCCTGTGGTTACGTTTCAACGACTATAATGTTATACTAAAAACAGGAGTGTTTACGAACAGGTCTTTTCCTGTTTAAAATAATACCTTCATACGCCGGAATTATTTTAATTTTAAAATACCTGAATTAGTTTAGTATAGAGAGACATCATCACAAAATATTTATCCCGAAGGTTAAAGAGGGGGCGCTTTAATGCTTAGAAAAAATATATTGGCTATTTGTTGTGGATTACTGATATCCGGTTTTTTCCCTGCAGCGGTTCATGCCCGGGTTGATTTCTTTTGTACCGGCGCACAGATGGGATTGGGCGTCATGTCCGACTCGCTGTTTCTGGGAGCTTCCTTTATTTATCAGGACGGCTCAAAAGATGTAATTGTCTCTTTTTTCAACAGTGACGCGGGCTGGGAGGGCAGGCTCTATTTCATGGTACCCGGTATCACGGATTCAGCCTATTATCTTTTTACCAATAAGCCTTCCAACCACCCCAATGAGCCCACACGGGTGAATCTTTCGAATATTTTCGATATTCCAGTAGGCTCCCGGATTTATTTCAGGTATGATGTGCCGAATCATCCGCCCAAGTATACCGGAGAAAACCTGCCGGGTATTGACGAATACGCAAGCACTTCAACCCATATTTACCAGGGGCAGGAGGATCGGCGATGGTCCACTGCGGGTCGCATCAAGGATGCTAACGGAGAGCCCACCGATTCCGCTGAGTTTACTTTTGAAGACGATCCGAACGGAGATTTCGACCTGAATGATATTATCTTTCGTGTCAACGGGCTCGGCCTCAATATCGAAGTTCAGATCCCGTATATAGACAGTGCGGTCGTATATGATGCCGTAGGAAACGGCATAGGCGACAGCCTGGTTATTTCCTTCAATGGTATAATCGATTTATCCACACTGTTCATGGTAAACCTTATCTGGCCTGAAAATACCCCGTGGCAGCAGCTTGATCTTTCCAACCTGCATCTGGAAACTTCCTATATCATTTCCCTGCCGTTCACCCCAACTTCACAGCAAGTCATTACCGACGGCACCGGTGAAGTGGTTGTCACCTTTGATACTCTGGGTACGCAGGTGGAGCGGGAAGCTGATGCCCTGGACGGTGTAGGCCCCCTGTTAAAGGATAAAGCGTATGTGATTGAACGTCATTCATCCGGAAACGACACCTTTTTTGTCTCCTTTACCGAAAAGATGAATGTGTCTGCTATCGCGGGCAAATCCTTTATTCTCATAAAGAAGGAGACACAAAAAGAGATTGAACTCACCCTGCTCGATCCGGCAGTTGATATAGGCAGCGAAGACAGTATCACCTTTGCCATTGCCGACCTGGGAATTGATGCTCCTGAGCAGGATGACAGCCTGAAAATTCTTTATACCGGCCCGGTGGTCGACAAACCGCGGGGCAACCATGCCCACCCGGACAATACACCGGTTCCCATAGTCCTTATCAATACGCCAATCCTTGTGGACAGTGCAACCTATCATGATGATAAAGATAACAGGGCTGACGGGGTGGTTGATAAGGTGCGCATTTTCTTCAAACATATAATTGCCGACCTGCAATCACTTGAAATCAAAGTAACCTGGATTGAGGGTAACCTGACCGGGAAAGCAGAGAACCTTGTGTATGATGCAAGTGATTCTACAATCGTTGTGGCCGACATCGAGAATATTTTTGGAAAGGTATTACAGGATCGCACCAGCGGAAAGATGAAGCTTTCGGTTGAATTTACCAGCGGGTCTAATACGACAATAACCTGTGATGTTTCTGACAGGGCAGGGCCGGTTATCAGTAAAGCAGTATACTGTCCCACCGGGTATGGCGATAATATTGGTTTTGACACCCTGGTGGTGCTTTTCTCCGAAGAGATACGGGATATCAATTCCACCGAGCCTTTTGAGTTTATTACCTTGGACGGGACCTTCTACAATATGACACTGAAACTGATGGAGCATGATATCGATCAGGCGGTCTTTGAAGTGGTTGAGATTTTTATTGTGGAAGAGCCGGAAAAAGGGGACAGTATCTGGATCGATTATCAGGAAAATATCTCAGATACCTGCAATAATGAGCAGGATATAAAGGATAACAAGCGGGTTGAATTGATTGTAAAGGGCCGTCCGTTTATATTCATAATTACGGTCATTGGACCGGTAGACCCGTTAGAGAACGAAATCCCCGATATATTCATAGACTTAGAAGATCCAAATCATATTACTAACGGTACCGTTATAATTCTGGACCCCGTTGTAGAAATCCCCGATTCTATCATTGAGCTGGTTCACTGCGCAGTATCAATCTATGACCCGGTGGGCAATCTTGTTGCAGAATGTGAGAGCAGAGAAGATAAAAATAAACAGCTTCAGATTGATATCACGAAAATAAATGGTAAAAACGTAATTTATATCCTCTGGACAGGGAAAAACAGGAAAAATCGTAATGTTGGAAGCGGTTCCTATCTTGGGAGAGTACTGATAAAGTATCCGGATGGTAAAGAGACTATAAACGACGTATTGATTTCGGTGAAGAGATAGTGCTGAAAGTTGGAAGTGTCTAAAGTGCCTAAAGTTGGAAGTGACTAAAGTTGAAAGTGACTAAAGTTGAAATATAAAAGTGCAAAGTGAAAAAGGCGAAAGTGACTAAAGTGACTAAAGTTGAAATATAAAAGTGATAAATGCAAAACGGAAAAGAATTGGCGGGATTGGCATATAGGAATAATAACTTTTGTAATTTCAAAACAGCGTATTGTGATTTTATAGTATGACGCCATCACACGCACAATCGAATAAACCTTCTTCAGCGGAGGAATGGGCTAGTGTCATGTCACACTTGCAATGTCGTATAAGATAATGTATATTATCTCATAAGTTAATTTAACATGGAGGTATTATGAGAAAATATACAGTTACTCTTACAGAAGGGGAAGTCGATGAAATTAAAGCAATTGCCAAGAAGGGAACCCATAGATCGCAGAAAGTTTTAAATTCACTTATTTTACTAAATTGTGATGAGGGAGAATTTTGTATAGGACGTTCGCTTAATAAAGAAATAACATCGGTATTAGATGTTAGTATGAAAAAGATTGACCGAGTAAAGAAACGATTTGTCGAAGATGGACTTTCAATAGCACTAAATGGTCGAAAGGGAAATAGAATTTACAAAAAAAAGGCTGATGGCGATTTCGAAGCTCATTTGGTAGCTCTGGGTTGTAGTAAGCCACCTGATGGTTTTGCAAAATGGTCATTACGTTTACTTGCAGATAAGGTTGTTGAATTAAAATATATTGATAATGTTTCATACGAAACTATACGTCGTGTGTTAAAAAAACGAACTTAAACCTTGGAAAACAAAGGGATGGGTAATACCACCGGAACAAGATGGCGATTTTGTAGCTGCAATGGAAAATGCACGGATAAAGTTAAAAAGACTCTATCCGACATATGAAGTGTGACATGACACTAGTGTGGAATCGTCGTTTAATAAATTAGTGAATAATTCAGATAAGGTTGATGCTGCAGCTTGTGGTATGGTATCATTTTCTCTGAACTTTCTTTTACCTTGAGGAACTACCGAATAAAGTTTGTTTATTTGCTCATTTGTTAAAGGTATAGAGCCATTAGAAGAAAGATAGTGTAGATAACCTTTTCTAATTTGTAAATTTACATTAAATTGTTCTTGTTGATATTTAAAATTTGTTTTAGAATATACTAAATTTCTATTAAATAAATATTGTCTTTCCTGTGCATAAATATCTCCTATTAAACAATCATTTTCCCGTTCCTTTTTAGTTAGAAAAGAAGATATTAAAGGAAGTAATATTAGGATAAATAAAAATGCAATATATTTTCTTTCGAACATTAAATTAAATGAAGCTTTGTCCTTTCTGTTAAGCATAGAATACCTCCTTGGTAACTTTTTCTTATATTTTTAAACTCATAATAAAAATTCAATATATCCTTCGGCGGGGAAATTGAGTCAGCGTAGAACTACCAGTTACCTGAGTAATCCCGCCACAGAATCCCGGCGT
>CBDVBE010000073.1:0-19739 GCA_965372145.1 uncultured bacterium
GAATGAAACAGTGGTATCTCCATGCAGAGCATGGAGTTTTTCCTCTATAAACCCCTGAGGGTTAAAATGGTATTGCATTAAGAACTATCTTATTTTTCCTTTGCGTCCTTTGCGTCTTTGCGAGAAATTAAATAAATTGCTACTTTTTCATTGTTGATTTTGCGTGGTATCATCATTGACACAAAGAAATACTTGAAAAATTAGACTAAATTAGTTATAATTAACTATATAAACCAAGAGGTGTAGTATGACATTAGTAACTATTCATGAAGCTAAAACCCATCTGTCAGCACTGATTTCCAGAATAGAAAGACTGGATGAAAAGATAATTGTTTGCAGGCACGGGAGACCTGTAGCTGAAATTGTACCAATAACCAGAGGTAGTCGAATAAAAGCAAATCCCAAATTAAAAAGAATAAAAATCAAAGAAGATCCCACGCTTCCTACTCAAAAGGAGTGGGAGAATGTATGATAAAAAACTTGTTCTGGACACGTGCGCTTTACTCTGGCTTGCAAGTGGAGACAAAAAGCTCTCTAAACCGGCGCTTGATTCAATTGAGCAAGCTTCTATTGTATATGTTTCAGCAATTTCAGCCTGGGAAATCAGTTTAAAGGCAATTCAAGGAAAATTAGAATTACCTTTAGATGCTGAAGAATGGTTTACATCAGTTGTTGAACATCATAAAATTACGATAGCTCCGCTTGAGGTAACAATTTTAATCGCAGCCAACAAGTTGCCCCGGCACCATAAAGATCCGGCTGACCGGTTTATTATTGCTACTGCAATGAAAGAAAATGCTGCAATCGTAACAGGTGATAAACGGTTTAGAAAATATGATGTCGATTTAATCAGTTTCCGTTAACCATTGACAAATGTGCCCCAGGTTTAAAACAAAATCCAGTCGGGGAATGACACGGGAAGATTTTCTACTTGAATCAAACTGATTGTATACTATTTTTCAAAATCACGCCTCTCGTTTTTTGAATCGAATAATCCGTTGAGGTATCTTTTTCGCTTATTTCAAATCCATTATCTTAATTCTGCCATGAAGTTCTTTATAAAATATTCCTCTACATCATTTTGTGCTTTACGAACTATTCCCTTATTTATGGATACCGTTACAATAACAATATATTTTTCCAACAACTGTTTTTAATAGGAAAGAATTAATACTTTACACAGCAAAGGCAAAGTATTTTCCCATGAAATGGATCAACAAAGATAACCGTCTGCCGATTCTTTCCTGGTGTGAAAAGGTCGAGCAAGAAGCACTTCAACAGGCACAGAACCTTGCCAACCACCCATCAACTTTTAGGCATATAGCCCTGATGCCTGACTGTCATAGTGGTTATGGTATGCCTATCGGGGGTGTTATAGCCTGTGAGGATGCGGTCATTCCTAATGCGGTTGGCGTGGATATCGGTTGTGGTGTTTGTGCTATACAAACGACCCATAACGCTGCCGACATAGATGAAGGTATGATCAAGGAAATACTGGGTAAACTCAGAAAGAAAATTCCGATTGGTTTTAATCACCACAAACACGATCAGCCGTGGCATGAATTTGACAAAGCACCCGATGCTAAAATTATACAGCAGGAATTAAAATCCGCACGCAAACAGCTCGGTACTCTCGGTGGGGGCAATCATTTTATTGAAATCCAGGCTGGATCAGACGGTTGTATCTGGCTTATGCTGCATTCCGGCAGCCGCAACTTCGGTTATAAAATTGCACGGGAATACAATGCTATTGCTGAAAGAATCTGTGAAAAATATAAATCGTCAAAAGTACCTTTAAAAGGAGGCAATGGACTTGCCTATTTACCGATTAAAATAAAGAAAGCACAAGAATATATTTCTGCCATGAACTATGCTTGTGCCTTTGCACAAGAAAACCGCAGACAAATGATGACCCATTTTAAGAATGCTGCGAGAGAAACATTGGGAAGTGACTTTGCTGAAGAAATCAATATTCACCATAACTTTGCCGCACCGGAAAAACATTTCGGAAAAAAAGTCTGGATTCACAGAAAAGGCGCCACCCAAGCGGAAAAAGGACAGATGGGCATAATCCCCGGTTCAATGGGTACCGCTTCCTATATTGTAAAAGGACTGGGAAATCCACAGAGTTTTCACTCTTGTTCCCACGGCGCAGGCCGAGTTGCAAGCCGTGGAGAGTTTAATCG
Source organism: uncultured bacterium (assembly GCA_965372145.1). Lineage (GTDB taxonomy): Bacteria > Fibrobacterota > Chitinivibrionia > Chitinivibrionales > JANQEN01 > CBDVBE01. The sequence continues at coordinate 2,187 of CBDVBE010000073.1, forward strand.
GACGCATACGGTTGAAGAGTGTAATAAAGCTATGGAAGGTATAGTGTTCGGCCGGTGGAGTAAAGGAAGAAAAGGACACTATGATTTAAGCGAAGCCCCGCAGGCATATAAAGATATTAACGAGGTTATGGAAAGTCAAAGCGACCTTGTAGAGATTGTGGTTAAACTAAGGCCGCTGGGAGTGATGAAAGGTTAGCAGAATAACATTTTTCCTGTCATCTTTATTTGTTACATTTTCATAGTAAAAAATTGTTAAAAAAGTGCTATAATATTATAATGTAAAAGGTACTATAGCATTCCAATCGCCCCCTATAGCAGAAGGGAAAAATGAGTACGTCCGAACCTGTAAACCAGGATCTATCACAAAATGTCAGTGCTGCTGATGAGGCACTATTTAACAGCAGAATAATTGCCACAGCCCTGGCTTGCACAGATACAATGGTTTCCATTATGAAAATGGATACCACTATCGTATATGCCAATGAGCCGCATGAAAGGATAACGGGTTACGAACCGGGAGAACTCGCCGGTAAAAAAGGTTTTGATCTTATTCATCCCGATGATAAAAAGAGGCTTTTACCGTTACTCACCCAATACACGACAAAATTCATTGGTACTACTATAAAAAATTTCTTAACCAATAAAAAATCTCCTTTTACAGAAACTTTTGAGTATCGTGTTAGACATAAATCCGGCAACTGGCTCTTGTTTGAAAGTCTGGGCGCTATTATTGATGGTAAAATCTTCAATTTTTCAAAGGATATAACTGATAAAAAACAGACGGAAATTAATCTTGCTGAAAAGAATAAATATAACAGCATTCGCGCGGAAGTCTGGAAGATCGCATCAGACAAATCCTTAACTGAAGAAGAATTGATTCAAAAACTGTTAGATATAATCGGCCCCGCCATTGGTGTCAGTAGGGCGTGTTATAATAAATTCCTGAAAGAAGACCCCTATAAAAGTGACCTTATATGCATTCTTGAATGGTGCGATGACAATACCGGGCCATCCCTTGGAACGAAACTTCCCACCTATCTTGTCAAGCATTTTATTCAGGAAGAATTTTTTATTCTTACCCCTGAGACTGCATTTAACATATTGCCTGTGCAATTCAGAAGAATTGCAGAGGCCTTCGTTTCAACCTTAATAAAAACATTAAAATTAGAATCCGTGTTAGTTGTCCCTCATCTAATAAATAATAAAATAAAGGGATTGTTTTCTTTTGATGTTTGCATAAAGAATAAAAACAAGCCTGTATGGACCGATGAGATAAAAATAATTATCAGAGAAATTGTCACAATTGTATCAAATCACATCGCCCAGAAACAGGCCGAAGCAGAACTGGAAAAACACCGGCATAATCTCGAGGAACTTGTTGCGCAACGAACCGAAGAACTCACCCAGGCGTATAAACAGCTTCAGAAGGAAATAGAAGAAAGAAAACTGACGGAGGATGCCTTACGCATTGCTGAAAAAATGGAAACAGTAGGGCTACTCGCCGGCGGTGTTGCCCATGACCTCAACAATATCCTGAGCGGCCTGGTAAGTTGCCCTGATATGCTCCTGCTTGAAATGCCTGTTGACAGCCCGCTTCGTGAACTCGCACAGGCAATAAAGGATTCAGGATTAAAGGCAGCTGCGGTGGTGCAAGACCTGTTATCATTATCTCAAGGCAGTCTGGGAACGATGGGCGTTGTTAACCTTAATACGATTGTTTCAGACTTAATCAACAGCCTTGAATATAAAAACCTGACACAATCCCTCCCTGAGATTAACTTCGACGTTTCTCTTGATAATAAAGTCCAGAACATTTCAGCGTCACCGGTACATATATCGAAAAGTATAATGAACCTGGTATTAAATGCAGCCGATGCCATATTGAATAAAGGTACTCTCTCGGTAATTACAAGAAATAAATCGCTAAAAGATGATACTGCCTGTTATGGTAACAGTATTAACAAGGGTAACTACGCAGTCCTCAGTGTCATTGATACGGGAAGAGGCATCGCATCAGATGATTTAGAAAGAATATTCGAACCGTTCTACACCAAAAAGATTATGCATCGAAAAGGTACCGGCCTGGGGCTGGCTATTGTATGGCGTACTATGCAGGACCACAACGGGTATATCGATGTTCACAGTGCACAAGAAGGTGGAACAACCTTTGACCTTTATTTCCCGGTGACTACAGAGATAATTCCACAAATGAATATTCCGCTCAGTATTGATGATTATAAAGGCAATGGAGAAACAATCCTGGTAATTGACGATATTGCAGAACAGCGCAGTATTGCGGAAAAAATGCTTTTAAAACTGGGGTATACCGTTTCTGTGGCAAGCAGTGGTGAAGAAGCGATCGATTATCTGAAATATACCGCTGTTGATCTTATTATATTGGATATGATAATGGTTCCCGGTATAGACGGTCTCGAGACATATAAAAGGATTCTTGAAATTCATCCGACACAGAGAGCACTCATCACCAGTGGCTTCTCTGAAACTGAACGGGTACGAAAAGCACTTACTTTAGGTGCGGGGAAATATATTAAAAAACCATACACCATAGAAATATTGGGGACTGCAATTAAAGAAGAACTCCTTACACACCATTCATAGTCAATTAAGCCCATCAAAAAAACGAAAAAAACTGGTTTTACTTCAGAACTCAGTATTATACGCAAAATTGACAATCATAAATTGCAAGTCTCTTTCCTTCTATTATCCTCCTCCTCGTCCTCGGTTTTTTCTTTTTAACTGTAACCTAAATAGATCGAGGAGGAGGACGAGGACGAGTGACGAAGGATGAGGGATTTTAACAGTATGTTAAGCAGAGGGGTATGGAAATGGCCACGGCACAATTCGAATTGGAAATCAATTTCCTAATTCTCATTTGGCCACGGCACAATTCGAATTGGAAATCAATTTCCTAATTCTCATTTGACCATTCTGCTTCTATTATGAACACTTGAAACTTTAGTTGTTAGTGTTCATTATCCCCTTTGTGGGACATAATGTTATGCTTTAGTATAACTTGCGATTTCATCTTAAGAAATTAAGACAAATTAATGAGTTCTGTACATACTAGAATTGCCCAGTCTTAAGCATTACCAAGGTACATGCTTCAACAACTTCAAACCCCTTCTTATTGAGAGTATCAACAAGCTCCGGGTTTTCGGAGCCGGGATTAAAGATAACGCGCCGTGCCCCGCTATTGAGTATATCCTCTGCCACCTTATTTGAATTTTCCGGAGAAAGATATACGGTAACAGTATCAATCGGTTCGAGAATTTTTAAGAGATTTTTATAAACCCGAATGCCGTCAATCTCATCGATTGCGGGATGCACAGGAAATGTCGTGTGTCCCTTTTCCTGAAGTAATTTCACGGCCTTGTAGCTGTAACGCTCAGGTTTTTTGCTTGCTCCCAGCACCGCAACATTCATATTCCTACCTCCTTCATAGGGAAAAATCAGATATTTAGGAATTTATTCAACTACTCTGGTATCAAATTTTACTTCACTCCGAATATGTTTCTTAACCGTACACAAATTCACCGCCCGGACTATAGCGTCCCGGTATTTTTCCGGGAAACCTTCAGGCAAGGTAAGTAATAATGAAATCCGGTCAAACAGCATAGATGACTCACCTTTATCCGCATGTAACCGCACGTCAAGCCCTTCAGTTTTTATATCCCGGCTCTGGCAGAATTCCAATGCATAGATACCTGCGCAGGTCGCGATGGATACAAAGAACAAGTCAAACGGCTCCGGTGCACTCCCCTCTCCACCGGATTCCACATTCTGGTCGGTATGCACGGTAAATCCGTTAATATGCGCATCAACCTTTTTACCTCCGGGGAAACTGACATCGATCGTAAAACTCATCCGTTTTTTCTCCTTCTGAATCGTTGTATGATTAAATGTCCAAACGCTGTTACTATTATCAGCAATGACAGCCAGATTATCCAATCTCCCATTTTAGTATAAAACGTAGGAATAGTTTCGCAGGTAATCTCATCAGTAAGAACGGTTCTTGTATATAGTTTGGTTTTACTGATAACTCTTCCTACCGGATCAACAAACATACTGATACCGGAATTAGCACACCGTGCAAGGGACACACCGTTTTCAATCGTTCGCATACGCGCCATGGAAGCGTGATGAAATGCTGCAGTCGAATGACCGAACCAGCCATCATTGGTAATATTCACAAACAAATTTGCTCCTGCCTTTACCCGGCGCCTGACAAAATCCGGATAGATTATTTCATAACAAACAAACGGTGCGGGAAATACCGTATCATGTATCCTGAAAAACATCTCTTCACTGCCGCGATGGAAATCCGATTCACCAAGATTCAGGCGGCCTAACATCGCAAAATAACCTACAAAAGCCAATGCTTCACTAAACCGAACCAGCTTTATTTTATAATAATGCTCAAAACTCGTACTGCCGGTATCAAGATAAAAAACAGCATTATACACTTTGTATTTGTAGTAAGGATTATCGCGTTCACGTTCAAAATGCAGTGTCCCTAAAATAAAAGGAATACCTACCGATTCAGACCACAGTAACACCTGGCTTCGTCTTTGCCTGTGCCGCTCAAGATAACAGTAAATACCGCTTTCGGGAAATACCATAATGTCCGGTTTATCGTTGGCAGCCACGAAAACCATCTCTTCCGTTATAGCCATTGAGGTATCAAGGGATATCCGGTTTTCCCAATGCGCCTGATCTATATTGCTTTGAATTAACGAAATTCGGATATTCTTTTCAAATCGTTTGTATTTGTTTAAACGAAAAGCACCCCATAGAGTAATCAGTATGAGAAATATAAGGAAAAATCCAAGTGATTTTAAAGGTGATCGAATCGAATCCTTCCTGTACACTGCCTGCAATAATTCCCATATAAGAATATTTCCCAGCACAATAAGAAATGAGAATCCATAGATGCCTGTAATAGAGGCTAATTGAACAAGCGGTAAGAATGGCGTAAGCGCGTAGCCTGACAATTCCCAGGGGAAGGAGACGTCACCGAGGGTCCGGAGGTATTCGATAACAACCCATAACGCCGGGAAAAGAATAATGTACATACGGCCGTATGTCTTAACGGTAAACCTGAAAAGCATTCCATACAGTAGAAAAAGCGATGCAATAAAAAGTGTTAATAATGCCAAACCAAGCATAATAAGCAACCATACATCCTCGACCATCACATTGGCGATCCAGTAGAACTGTGTCAATGAAGCTGGAATACCAAAGAGATAGGTTTTAAGAATGGCTTGCTTAAGCCTTTTTTCAAGTGAAAAGATAAAAAGTGGAATCGTAGTAATAAACACGGTAAAAGGAAATAGAAAAAGCTGAAAATGGGTTTCATGATTAAATGGCGGATGCCCAATCGTGAAAAATAGACCGGAAACCAATGGAATCCACCAGCGATTCTTTCGGTTATACCAGGCAACAATGTCAGCAAGCAGGGATTGTATTCGTAAAAGCATATATGTAAAATACTATTCGATCCCATAATAAGAAGTGCTTGAAAAGGAACTTTCGAAAAAAAGTAATTGAAACCTAAATTGAGCGATTATCAGTATGGAATTTATTTATTGCGGTAAAGGAGAGGATTACTTCTGGTCAAAGATTTGTGCGAAAGACTCACTGAGGTCTTCAATAACCTCTTCTGAATTATAATATCCAGCTTTGATCTTTTTCCTTATAGATAATAAACGTTTCTTGCGGTCTACTGTATTTGATGGTTCATACGAATCTTCAACACGTTTTTCAGACAATATATCTTTAAAAGCCGGCTTTTTCTTTACCAGCTTTATATTGTATGTCTGATACTTTTGAATGCCTTGAATATTCATAACGACATAACTTCATTAAAGTTCTAAAGTCTCGATTTACCGAAACCGATACATTAAATATAAAAGGAACGTGCCGTTTCTTTTTGATTTCCTTAAAAAGACAAAGATGTGCCGATCTTTGTCTTTTTTTATCTAACAATGACACCGAAACCGGATACATACACCAGTCCCTATTCTAATTATCGGAGTAAACATTTATTACTTTAATTTTATTTCAAACTTTTTTTTCTCCCGTATAGACGGGTTGTCGCTAAATTGATTTAAGTGTCATTGCGAGGAGTGAAACGACGAAGCAATCTCGTTTTTAGCCGAAAAAAGGGAGATTGACTGGTCAGCTGAAAATGCGGTCGTACCAGTCTCTACTTCGTGGTGCCGCGCTTCGCTCGCAATGACATTTCCCGTTTTTCTTTTTAGCAACACCCCATAGATAGGAAAGGTGGCGCCACGGTGGTATAAATCGCTGATTTTACAATAGAAAACGTACCAAAATTATTTTTTATATTGCAACTGAGCATTTTTTGGATTATAATTAACGAAAAAGCAATTCTATTTTACAAAATATATGGCATATCATATTATATTATTTTGGTGGGAATAAAAAACGTAGCCGTTCACGGCTTGAAATTGTGAAGTCCTGAGCTTGTCGAAGGGGAAATTGGGAAAAACATGAAAATATTAATTGGATGTTTATCAATAGTACAAAAGCATGAATACTAAATTTCAAATTTCAAGTTTCCAATTTCAGCGTTCTGTGAACGCTTACTAAAAAACTTGATTACGAGTATATTAAAAAATGGCTGAAGCAAACAATACTGCAATAGCTTTAGGTGCCACTGCCGGGTCTGAAGATTCCCTGTGGAGGACTGCCTGGACTAAAGCCATCTTTCTTTCGTTCTGCTGGGCTAGTTTTCTTATTGCCCTGGTAATTGGTGCAAGTATCTTCTTTCTCATTCAACCACGTCTTGTATCCATGAATACATGGTTCAATTTCAGAGTTGACATTATCGTACTCGGTATTTTTATTCTTTTTTACCTTATCTTAGGTTCAGGACTCTTTCTTATAACGGCAACTGCGCTAACGGGTATTGATCTTCTGTACCCACATTATAAAAAATCTTTTACTGTTACGTTACTCTTTCCTATAGCGATAACACTCAGCCAGATAATGAGGATAAACCGTAATAAACTTCGCGCGTCATTTATTAAAGTCAACAATGCTCTTACCATTGCACAGAGAAAACGAATTAAAGGAGATCGCATTCTCATTCTTCTCCCCCACTGCCTCCAGATAGATAAATGTAACAGAAAAATTACAAACGATATTCACAATTGTGAGCAATGCGGCAGGTGTCCGGTGGGAAGTTTGCTGGATCTGGAAGAAAAGTATAAGCTCTCTTTTGAAATAGTAAACGGCGGCACCCTGGCACGTCGAAAAATATTGTCATTTCGTCCCACCGGCATTGTAGCAGTTGCCTGCGAACGTGATCTTACCCTCGGAATTCAGGATGCCTATCCTATCCCGGTGTATGGGGTTATTAATGACCGGCCAAACGGCCCCTGTTTCAACACCTGTGTTGATATGGGAATCGTTGAAGAGGCAATTAAATTCTTCAAGGAAAATCAGGATTTGAAGACCCCGGCTGAAGCTGCGTAAAAAAAGACGAAAATCGAATAAAAAATTGCGGATTTTAAAAACTTTTAATCGTTCCTTCGATATTCGACATTCTTTTTTCTTCCTATTCAAACTCTCGATACTGTATTTCATAGGGATAGCCCTGTTCCGTGAGGAAAAGCTGTCGCTTCATAGCAAAGTCGAGTTCGCGCGATTCGCGGGTAACAATAGAATAAAAGGTCGCCTGTTTTTCATCTTTCTTGGGCCGTAAAATCCGTCCCAGGCGCTGTGCTTCTTCCTGCCGTGAGCCGAACGTTCCTGATACCTGAATGGCGACATTTGCATCAGGAAGATCAACGGCGAAATTTCCCACTTTCGACAGAATAAGCATTTTAATTTCTCCATGACGAAACTTATCGTACAGTTCATCCCGCTTCAGATTCGGTGTTGCACCGGTAATTACCGGTGCATTAAATTCCCTGCCGAACTCATCAATCTGCGAAAGATACTGGCCAAGGATAAGTATCCTGTCATCTGAATGCCGCTGTACTATTTCACGGGCAACGGGAATTTTGAATGAATTCTCATAGGCAAGCCGTATCTGCTGTTTCGGAGAAAGGGTGAGGTATTTCATTTTTTCCGCATGGGGTAACTCCACCCGGATCTCAATGCAGCGGGCCGTGGCAATCCAGCCCTGTCTTTCCAGTACTTTCCAGGGGACGTCAAATTTCTTTGGCCCGATAAGCGTAAATACATCCTTTTCATGGCCGTCCTCCCGAATGAGTGTCGCAGTCAGACCTAACCGGCGCCTGGCCTGCAGTTCAGCGGTAAACTTGAACACCGGTGCGGGAAGGAGGTGTACTTCATCATAGATAATCAATCCCCAGTTCTCCCTATTGAAAATACCGTAGTGCACAAAGGGGTCTGTCTTCTTTTTTCGGTAAGTCAATATCTGATAGGTGGCAAGGGTTACCGGTCTTATCTCCTTTGATTCACCGCTGTATTCCCCGATATCCTCCTCCCGAATATCCGTTCTGTTAAGCAGTTCCCGTTTCCACTGATGGGCAGCGGTAATACTGGTGGAAAGAATGAGTGTCTTCCGCTTCAACATTGCCATAGCAAGAAGGCCCACAATGGTTTTGCCCGCCCCGCAGGGAAGAACTATGACACCACTCCCCCCTTCCATCACCTCGCTGCCCATGAAACTTTCCACCGCCAATTGCTGATATTCCCGTATTGTAAAACCACTGCCGTCGAGGCATCTCTTTCGTAACGCAAGTCCAAATTGCTCCCCGTCAACATACCCTGCCCGGTCATTGACCGGATATCCCAGTGCGATAAGCATCTGTTTGATACTGCCGCGATACTCGGGAGATATTTCAATTGCCGTATCACTGATAATAGAACTGAGAAAAGGAGATATTTTTGGATGCAATGAAAGCTGTGAAAGCAGTTCCCTGTCATCAGAATACAGGACCAGCTTATCACCGACCTTCTCCAGGACAAGTTTTCCGAATCTTCCCATGAGTTCATGAATATCCTGCACAACATTCCGGGGAAGTGCATATTTGGAAAACCGTTCAAGATTTTCTATTACTTTTTCTGAAGACCATCCCAGTGAAGAAGCATTCCACAGAGAGAGCGGCGTTATCACATAGGTATGAATATATTCAGGACTCTTTTCCAAATGGGCAAAAGCTGATATCGCATCACGTGCTTCCTTAAAATGAGAGTTATTTACTTCAAGGAGAAGTGTACTGTCACCCTGGACAATGAGAGGATTATCAGGATTCATAGCGTACCGGAAATGAAAGAAATTAACCTGTAATTATCTGTTATGCTTTTAAAAGTAATTGTTCAAAATAAATTCTGACGGCATTGACCGGTATTATTCCATAAGGTAATTTAACGTATAATTAGTATCTGTTAAATTTAGCTTGTTTTGAATGTCATTCCCGAATGTTTTTGTCGGGAATCCAGCTTTTTAAGTGTTTAGAGGCATGGATTCCCGCCGAAAGCATGCGGGAATGACGGTCATCTGTCAATATTTAACAGAATCTAAGTAAACGCGGAATGGTGTACACTACTCATTCTTCAAAGAATGGGTCGTTTTTTTTTCTTGGAGTTTTCAAATGCCCAATAGTGTCATTGTAGGTTCCCAATGGGGGGATGAAGGCAAAGCCAAAGTTATTGACTATCTTACCGAAAAATGTGATATAATTATCAGGTTTCAGGGTGGAGCAAATGCAGGGCATACCGTTGTTGTAGAAGGCGATAAGTTCATCTTCCACATGGTTCCCTCAGGTATTATGTATCCATCAAAAATATGTATAATTGCCAATGGCGTTGTTTTTGATGCAGAGCAGTTTCTCGCTGAAGTGGACGATCTTCAACAACGCGGTATTTCCGTTAAAAACAGACTCTTTATCTCAGATCTGGCTCATCTGGTTCTCCCCTACCATAAAGCGCTTGATATTGCGTATGAATCACAAATAAAGGGGACAAAAATTGGTACGACAGGCCGGGGTATTGGACCGGCATATGCGGATAAAGCCAACCGTATTGGCCTTCGTACCGGAGATATTATTGACTGGGAACTCTTTAAGGTAAAACTTGAATCAGCGTATACCCAGAAAAAATATCTCATCGAAAATGTTTACCGGGGTTCTCTTGAAATCAGTTTTGAGGAGATTGTTGAGAAATATCACTCGATACGGGAACGAATTATTCCCCATATCTGCAACACTGCACAGTACCTTTTTACCAGCTATAGAGAAGGTAAAAGTCTTCTTTTTGAAGGGGCGCAGGGAACCATGCTGGACATCGATCATGGTACCTACCCGTTTGTTACCTCTTCAAACACCATTTCAGGATCAGTCTGCCATGGTTCCGGAATTGGTCCTGCCGTTATCGATCACGTTATCGGCATCGTAAAAGCATACACCACCCGTGTCGGGAACGGCCCTTTTCCCACAGAGCTTGACAATGAAACGGGGGAGAAATTACGCGCTGAAGGTAGTGAATTTGGTGCAACGACCGGGCGACCGCGCCGCTGCGGATGGTTTGACAGTGTTGTCCTTCGTAAAGCAATCGAACTAAACGGATTCACCCGCATGGCCCTGACAAAACTGGATGTACTCAATACCTTTGAAGAGATAAACCTCTGTACCCATTATGAAATTAACGGGAAGAAAGTAGAGCATTTTCCGTCCACCGCATCGGAATTGGAACAGGCCGTACCTGTCTATGAAACAAACCCGGGGTGGAATACCGATATATCCGGCTGTAAAGACTTTTCCGATCTGCCGGATAATGCCATTCGATATGTAAAACGAATCCGGGAACTCTGCTATGATGTTCCGGTATTAATACTGTCTGTGGGTCCTGACCGCAGTCAGACAATTGAGGTTGAACCTCTATAAACAACCGGGGATATTTGTAACTGGTTTTATGAGAAATATTATTATCTTTCTTACCATCTGTTCTATCGCACTATGTGCAATATTTATCGGTACACAAAAAGGTACCGTACCCGACACGCAATCATCCATTGAAACAAAAGTTACATCGCGTATACCTTCAATCGGCAGGATTGAAGTGTTAAACGGATGTGGTATTACCGGCGCTGCCGGTGCCGTTGCTGATTTTCTCCGTGATAAAGGCTTTGATGTAAAAAATATTGAGAACGCTTCAAGCTGGAACTACCCTTATACCATAATCGTTTCACGAACGAAGGATATGACAATTGCTAAACAGGTCTCTGCCGTGCTGAATACCAATAAACTCGTTTGTATCAGGACCGGTGAAGAACTCTATAATGTAATCATCTTTGTTGGAACTGATTTTGGAGAACTCATTCAATGAGCGTTGATAACAACCATATACTCAATGGGAAAGAGCTTGTTGATGCTGCTGTTTCACTGGCACTTACCAAGAAAGCTGAAAACATTGTCCTTTTGAATCCCGGTAACCAGTCAGGTATTGCGGAGTGGTTTTGTATCTGCCACGGTAAAAATGAGATCCATAATCGTGCGATTGCAGATGGTATACTCATCGGCCTCAAGGAACAACATAATCCCCCCTGGCACACTGAAGGAATTGATAAGGGACGCTGGATCCTTCTGGACTATTCCGACGTTGTCATTAATATTCTGCTTCCTGAACTGCGGGAATATTACTCGCTGGAAAACCTGTGGGAAGACTGCCCGAGGATTGACATACAGGAATAACAATTATTAACCGACACTATTTTTTTACATGCTGTTTTTGTGCCTTATCCGATTTGTTGGGGTATTGGAATAATGGAGTGTTGGCAAAATGATTATGTGTCCTGTTCTTATTTCTCGCTAATGGTATCCTGTATACATTTTCGTTTTGATTCCAATCTCTTACTGTCCCGTTAAGTTAAGCATATAATCACTAAGAAAGCTATAAATGTCATGCTGAGCGGAGTCGAAGCATAATTCCTTATTTCTTTCTTTACTGTGGTAGATGCTTTCCTTCGGCTTCGCTCAGGACAGGCTCGCTCAGCATGACATCCATATCACCTTTTTTTTAAACATTTAACTTAACGCCTATGCCCTAACGGGACTGAGAGCGTGCAATAAAATAAAACACAATCAATGTAAAATTTCGAAAGGATTAGATTAGGATTATGATTAGGATTATGATATAGACATTTGAATCTGAAGGGATGTTTTTACCGGTTTTTAAAATGGTCGGCGAGGGTGGAAAGCTGTCCTTCTGAAGGACGGACTTTTGGAGCTTTTGAACCCAGTTTTTTCATTGAGAGGGAAACTCTTCTCTTTTTCTTATCAATTTTTAAAATACGGACATCAACCATGTCATTCGGTTTCACAACCTGTTCAGCAGTTTCAACATATTCATCAGCGAGTTGTGAGATGTGAATAAGGCCATCACATACAGCATTGATATCAACAAAGACACCAAACTTTGTGATATTCGTTACACGACCGGAAACGACCGTTCCCTCTTTCAATTCTGAGAGACGTTGTTTTCTGCGGTGCCTGCTCCCTCTTATTAATACCGGGAACTTCTGACCGACACGCAAGTGTTCGGGAAGTTTCCGGTCAAGAAAGACCTTTTCTGCAAAATTCTCGCAGGATACTGATCGAATGCGTTCAGGATCATTAACCAATGAATCTAATGATGCATTCAGATCCAGCGAGATGGTATTTATCCATTCATAAAAGTCAGGATGTACCAGGGTGCGATCAACAGCATTTTGCGCATTGAGAATGATGATATAACCGGCCACATTTCTGAATATCAGCTCGGTCATCCCTTCGACTTTCAGCAGATCATTTTTCGTTACAAATGGTTTCCGGGCGCCTTCCTTTCGGATATGAACAAGCACCTCTTTAGGCACACATTCAAAATTCTGCAGTACAGAATCAGGTGCATCCAGATATGGTACCCCTTTATGCAGTTCTGTTACGGTAATCCTGAGATTCAACAGTTGTGCCAACCGCTCATCACGGACAAGTTTCTGCAGCGGATGGATTGAAAAATATTGAATACCAATCCGAGGGATCATAGTAAGCGGCTTAAGGTACATTAATCCACAGGCATATACATCCTTCATATCTTCTTCAAGAACCGCACATCGCTCCTGCATCCATTGAGACCGTTTCAGTCCACTACTGTCGCCACTAGGTGAATATTTCTCAACCGTCACATCGCCAAATACATTTCTCAAAGATTTTTTAACGACCTCTTCTGCAGTATCAACAAAATCATTATTTTTTATTATGATTTTCTTTGGCTTATACCGGTTAAAAAACTGTATTATCCTGTTTGAAAAGAAATCATTACCCTTGCTTCCCAGTTTTTCATGAGCCGCACCGAGCAGGTGGCCTTCTTTACCGACTGCAACAATGACCAGATTTTTATTATTATATTTGCCGACAGCAAGCAGGGAACCTGCAGCCTCTTTTTCAACACTGGAATTCTGTAATTCCTCATCAATTTTGCGAATTGCCCAATCCTCAGCCTGCTTATAAACCTGTGCTTTCACATCACGTTCAACGACAGGCTGCAAAGAACGTGCCCAGCACTCATCAATAATTTCGCAGATAAGATCATAGCCGATCGCATCGGGATTCTCGATAAAATGATGACGAAGCAGCTCATTGATATGAAAAAGCTGTATCCCGTGTTTAAAACGTATCTGTTTCTCTTCTTCAGCCTTCATTAATGTCAGATACTCTTCTGATGTCAACTCATTGATCGGGACCATCTTATTGCGGTAAGGAAGAAACCGTTTATCTTTTTTAACCTTGGGGAGTATTTCAAAAAAACCGTTTTCATAGCCGACATCACGCACCATTGAACGAACTGTTTCATCGTATGCATAGCGCTCAATAAGAATATCTTTCACTCCTTTGGTGACATCCCTGACAGATTTCAGCGTACTGTCTTTACCAACATACTCCTCCGCCAGTTTTTCCACAGAGCCTTCTTCAATCTCCTGATCGTCAATGATGTCAGCAAGCGGCTTAAGGCCTTTTTTAATGGCCAGCCGGCCACGGCTTCGCGAGTTCGGGCGATACGGCAGCAGCATATCATCGAGTTCAACCGAGCTGGCACATACTGTAACTCTCTTTTTTACCGCATCGGTTAAAACATCAGCTTTACCGAGGGCATTTAATACCCGTTTCTTTTTTGGCGATAATCCTTTAACTTCCGTGAGGGTGCTGAAAATATCTGCAAGTGTTGATATATCTACTTCTACAGCAACGGCAGGGACATAATCACATACGTAGAATACTGAATCACCTTTTTCAAAGTGTTCACAAATTTTTACTGCAATCTCTTCAGAAAGATCCCATTTCTTTGATACAAAACTGCTGTATTCTACCATGAATTCCTTTATACTGAACTATTTGGACATACCTTCGGACAAACAATCGTGTTTAAAACTACAAAATGTCATATCTGTTGAGCAAGCATTCCGCGCATCATTTAGTAATTAAGTCAACTTTTTTTCATATCTGCGGTTATTCTATAGAAAAAGTGCCTAAAGTTGAAAGGCGAAAGTGCCTAAAGGTGAAAGTGACTAAAGTTAAAAGTCGAAAGTCTGTAACAATGGACGTAATAAAGGACGGTGGCAAAATAGTCAAATAGCAATCTTTCTAACATACTAACGTTTCAGTACTATTCAACCTGTATACCAAACGTTTTCATAATCTGCCTGACCGAACCATCATTACAGGTTAACCATACAACAGCCAAATAGGTTCCTCCTGCGATCTTCGTTCCACCGGTATTCCTCAGGTCCCATTTCTCCTGACCACTGAACTCGGTTTCCCAAAGCTTATTGCCAAGAGGATCATATACGGTAAGCTCTGCTGAAGTGACTTCTCTAACATTCAAATTAAACCGGATACCACCGGTATATTCATCGGCCGGATTGGGTGAGATTACCAGGTCGGCGCTTGTCACTTTATTATCAGTAATCGGATCTAAAATCGATGTCTCCGGCTGGACCGTTAATTTTGCTTCACCACTCGTGACACTGCCGGCTGAATTACTGATAACACAACGGTACTTTGTATTATTATCCAACATGGTTGTCGGCGGCGTAATATACGTTGCATCGGTAGCACCGGTAATACCCTGCTGATCCTTCTGCCATTGATAACTGAGTGCAGTACCGGTAGCACTGACTGAAAAAGTTGCGGTTTCATTTTCACGCACCATAATATCCTGCGGATCAGCCGTGACCACCGGTACCTTCAGATTCACGGTCAATGTTGCTTCATTACTGTTCACACTGCCGCCCGGATTACTGACGACACACCGGTATTTACCGCCATTATCAGCCGTGACAGTTGCAGCAATTGTATACGTCGCATCAATAGCGCCGGCAATATCCTGCTGATCTTTCTGCCATTGATAACTGAGCGGAGCATCTCCGGTTGCAGTAACACTAAACTCAGCAGGTTCACCTTCAGTGACGGTTATGTCAGAAGGATGCTGGGTGATTTGCGGCGGCGTTATCCCGACCACGTTAATAGTAAATAACTGTCTCACCGGTTCAGGTATATAGCCGTCAGACACGGTTAATACGACAGGATTATCTCCCGCATTACTACTCGCGGGTGTACCGGACAATGTTGCGGTACCATTGCCATTATCCGATAATGTCAACCACGATGGCAGTGTTGCTGATCCGAATTTCAGGCCGCTGCCGTTATCATCCTCATCTGATGCGGCTACATCGTAGGTATATTCAGCGTCTACAGTTACGGTGTCAACCGGAATTGAAGTAAATTCAGGGGCTGCAGTTATGGTAATATCATCCAGGGCAATATCACTCGCCCAGAGGTCACCGGTAATGCCGCGGAAGCGGAACCGCACGCGGTCGCCTTTATACGATGACAAATCAACCGTATCGGCAAACCATTTATCGCCATGATCATCTGTCAAATGCACCACATCATTGTGCCAGGTACCATCAACGTTTATATCGAGATAGAGATCGCCCATGGTGTTGGAATCACTTAACATGTGGCACCAGAAATAAAGCTGTGGTTTTGCAAGCGATTTAAAATTGAATTTCGGTGTGATAAAATCCGCTTTTTTATCCGGGTTATTAGGACTTGATGCTTCAACATAAATGTACTTATCATTTCCCGTGGTATGATCGGCACTGGGCCCGGTTGCACCGGGAGAGCTGCCTACATTTGAGGGAGTGGGGCCTTCAAACACAGTCCAGTCAAAATCATCCCCGGAAAGCTGTTCCCACTTTTCAGGGAGCGGTGCACCGTCACCGGTATCAGCAAGTGCATCAAAATCCTCTCTGTAGGGAAACGCATCTATTATATATTCTTCGATAATACTGAAATTCGCATCACTCTCATCGAACAGTGCAGGACTATCGACACTGGAAATCTTTACTTTGTAGTCAGTACCGGGGGTATAATCTGCCGGAACATCCCAGTCGAAAGAGCCGTCACTTTCAGTTGAACTTGCAAGGACCTCAGCAACCGCACCGCCTTTGAGCAGCTCGATCTTGACATTGCCGTCAATATTATCGCCCCAGGTAACGGTCTGGGAGGTAAACTGTTCCCACTCTTCACCGCCATTTGGCGAGGTAACTGTAACATAGGGAGCAAGATCAACAGGAAATACTTCCAGACCGGGATCCCCAAACAGATTGTACTGCTTATGATATGCATCACCGCTTTGATTCAACTTTCCGGCATTCATGCCGCCGCCATAGGAGGGTATGGGATCATTGCTGTCATAAAAAGCATCGAACATTCCTCTTTCAAAGTCATCATCACCGCCCCAATACGAGGTTGTTGAAGAGCCTATATTCGCTACCGCGCCATTCTCCGCACGAATCCAGCTTTCAGCAATACAACTGCCGGTATAGGTACCGGTATAACAGGCAAATGCTGCAGTAAAAGGATATATTTCATTGCTATACCCATTGATATCGGTTGCTGTCACACTCCACGGGCCAACAGCCCAGGATGTATTACCACCATGTCCTGAGTAGAAATCAAAAATCACACCTTCATTAACAGCAGTGGTATGTTTGGACTCGGAAGCTGAGCCATCACTGTTTGTGTACAATTTCAGGCAATCATAGCCATCCGGATTGAGATAGGTATTTATAACATAATCATGAGTTCCTTCGGCAATGCTGCCGCTGCCTGCATCAGTACCGCCAATAAAGACAGCCTTTTTATCAAATTTGGCTAAATTTTCCTCCATATATATGGTTTTACGTATTATATTGGATAAATCTGTGGCATCAGCTACGGAAAACCTGCCAAGCATAATCTCTGCATGAACATCGCTGTCTGTCGAAGCATAGTAGACATCGGATGCCGGACTCCCGTTCGAAGGGATTTTATCGGTATCACCAACCAGCAATATAAAGGAAGGGGTCGGATCTAATGCATCGATATAACTTTCAATAGCACTGGTTGATGTTCCGGTTGTGGCGGTGGTGACCATTTGCACATTAAATCTGATCTGTCTGAAACTGACAAAATCAGTCAGGCCAGACGCATATTCCGGTGCGGTAATAATTACGGA
>CBDVBE010000074.1:0-19316 GCA_965372145.1 uncultured bacterium
AATTAATCCCTTGGCACGGGTTTTCTATGGCAGATGAGTTTTTACACCATACAGGAAATCTAACTGAGAAAAATACCATCGAAGAAGAAGCTAAAATTAAAGAGAAACCTACTGAAGTGGTCAATATTAATCAGGGTGATAAAGGAACTGTGTATAACAAGAGTACAATTATAATTAAAAACAAATAACCAATTTAAATTATATATTGCCTGCCTGGAGCATATACTTTGCCCCTCAACAAAACAGAGGTAACATTTATCATCACAATACTTTCCTTATTATTATCATTATTATCAGCAGATACTACAGTTGTTACTACTATAAATCAAGGAGACGAAAGTAAAGCATACAATAATTGTACTTTTATTAAAAACTATGGCAATTCTGATCTATCAGAAAAAAATATTGAAAGGCTTATTGAGTATCTTGATTATAAAGATGATTATTTACTTTGAAATGTCCTGAGTGTCCCTCCAGTCAGAGTCAAATCTATCCAGCCAGGAAACAACAGTGTCTGAAAGGTTGGTTGAATCAAGTTTATTATAACTAAAATTACATCTCCGAAATGGAGAAAGGTTCATGATTGATTCCGGCAGGCTGGTTAAGTTGTTGTAGGGAATGATAATGCTATTCAAATTAATAAGTTGTCCAATTTCAAACGGGAGACTACTTAATCCATTTCCTGAAATCTTAAGATAATTTAAATTAGTTAGGTTTCCAATTTCAGCGGGAATACTGGTCAGGCTGTTACTGTCAAGTGAAATATTTTTCAGATTATTAAGGTTTCCAATTTCAGGAGACAGGTTGGTTAGCTTATTGTTATTAAGATCAAGACGTGTCAAATTACTAAGATTTCCAATTTCAGGGGGTAGATCGGTGAGGTTGTTGTAACTAAGGTAAAGCGCCCACAAATTATTCAGGTTTCCAATTTCAGGAGGCAGGTTGGTTAGCTTATTGTTATTAAGATCAAGACGTGTCAAATTACTAAGGTTTCCAATTTCAGGAGGCAGGCTGGTCACAACGTTCCTGTTAAGGTAAAGGCATTTTAAATTATTCAGGTTTCCAATTCCAGCAGGAAGGTTGGTTAACTTGTTGATATTAATGTTAAGAAGTATCAAATTACTAAGGTTTCCAATTTCGTCGGGTAGACTGGTCAGGTCGTTGTCATAAAGGTAAAACGTGGTCAGGTTGTTAAGGTTTCCAATTTCAGGAGGCAGGCTGGTCAGATTGTTTTCAACAAGGTAAAGTATTTTTAACTTATTCAGGTTTCCAATTTCAGGAGGCAGGCTGGTCAGATTGTTTTCAACAAGGTAAAGTATTTTTAACTTATTCAGGTTTCCAATTTCAGGAGGCAGGCTGGTCAGGTTGTTGGAAGAAAGATAAAGAGAATCTAAATTATTCAGGTTTCCAATTTCAGCAGGAAGGCTTGTCAGATTATTATTGCCAAGGAAAATATGTGTCAAGTTGGAAAGGTTACCAATTGTACCGGGTAAACTATTGATTGAGTTTGCATGTAGAAATACTTTTTTTAATGAGATTAAATTTCCAAATGAATTTGGAAGGCTTTCTAACGAGTTATAACTTATGGAAATATGTTCTAGATTTTTCAAATATCCTATTGAATCCGGCAGAAGAGTGATATCATTATCATCAGCACTAAGGTATTTGAGTTTATAAAGACAACAAATTGAATTAATATTTTTCAAATAATTGTCATCAACAAATAATGATTCTATTTCTGTTAATGTACCTATTGATGATGATAGAGTATTTACTTTTTCATCACCTAAACAAGTATATACAGTATCATTTGAATATTTGGATGAGATTAAATATAGTGAAATTATTCTAACTTTTCTAACATTTATAATTCTTCGAAATGGTATTTGACTAAGATTATTCTGCGTTAAAATAGCACAGATGGCGGCAGAATCATTTGGGTCCACCTCACCTTCATATAAAGGCCCTTCAACATAAACCGTGTTATCGACAGGATTATGTCCGGAATAGCACGATAATTGAATTAAAAAGAGTAAAGAACTTATTAATAGAAAAATAAACGCTTTAAAAACACATTTTTTCATTGAAAATTCCCTTAATAGTACCATAATCATTGTGACACATAGCTGTATATAGATAATATATTGATTATTTGCAGGAATACTACCGGGTAAAATGAGTTATTTGAAGTTATTGTTTTCTGTGAGAAAACAGTGTTAGCGGGGTTTTATAAACAGAATAGCGTAAAGAATTGGATATCTTGCACGCTGGGGCCGGACTAAACCTGTAACTGATAGGCATTTTGATTTTTCGGGAGGGGGTGGGTGTTTAGAAATCATTTCTTTACAGAAGACTATTTTTCAGTCTATTTCCCCGCTTCCACCGATCTCTTTAAGAACACCTTCAATTAAAAATATACCAATTTTGGCCGGATTTTGTATAATTGGGGACGGAGATGTCTTATTGCAATAACACTACTCAATAAAGTAATTTGCCTGTATGTCAGGAAAATAATGGCTGTCAGTTTCAGGTGCAATTTAACCCAGAAGGTTGTAGGAGAGGCATCCAGGCAATTAAGGAGTATCCGTTCTGTCATTCCATGTGTTGTGTGAAAGATATACCTTTCAAAACTCAACCAACACCCTCAGCAAAGACATGCATATCTTCCGACTCCCACCGGTAGTATCCATTTTAGGATTCCATGAAGAAAGAGAGACTGCGATAACCTGATTTGTCTGTGCCAAACGTTTAAAAACCGACTCCATAAGAGAAGAGTGCGGGCCGCCGCGGGCTGGATAATTCATCGCAGGCGCTTCTTCCGCCGGGAGTGTATCTGTATTGATACATCACTGAATGACGGCGATCTGGTTGTGTTCTATGCTAAGGCAGGGTGTAAAAGCAGCTTCCGGCGCTTGAAGCTGCTCTTTGCCGGAAGGTATCACTTGATGAATTTCAATCGTTTCATGTCTTGAATAGACCAACCAGTATCGGCTAGTAATGATTTTAATAAACCTTGTTGGTAAGTTTTATTTGGATGGTAATGAATTGAAACCCTTCTGTTATTTGTGGGATGATAAAATATTTGCTCAGCACCACTTGTGGAATCGAGTATCCAATTGTCTTTTTTAAGTGCTTTTAAAAAATCATCCGCGCTTTTATTTTTTAATTGATTCCAAACGTTTTTTTTGGTAGTTCATGCGAGGATACTAATGGGGATGTCTTGGTGAATGATGTTCTTCTTATTAATTTGCATATCGGATAACATATCCTCATATATAATTTTACAACAAGGAACTGGTTCGTTGTGTTTTATCAACGAATAAATGTATGCCCCTACAGCGTTTTTAATATTATTGATAGTCTCTTTTTTAGTTTTACCACATGTATGTAATCCTTTTAAAGCAGGACAATAAGCATGGTATTCAGAACCATCTTTATTAATAACCACATCGACATTCATGGTAAACATAACAACATGAGCGGGCATAAAAACTCCTTTTGAACCCTAATAAATATACGTCTATTAATACATCTGTATTTTTAAAATACTATTTAATGTTATAAAAATGTTATAAAATTGCCGTATATACAAATTATACCACCAAATGGAATCAAATTCTATACAAAAAATACCTTTCAGAAGTCAATTAATGCCCGAAGTAAAGCCATACAAACCTTCTGACTTACACCGGAAGTATCCATTTTAGGATTCCATGAAGAGAGAGAGACTGCCACAACCTGATTTGTCTGTGCTAACCGTTTAAAAACAGACTCCATTATGGAAGAGGGCGGGCCGCCGCGTGCAGGATAATTCATAGCAGGCGCTTCTTCAGCCGGGAGTATATCCGTATCAAGATGCACCCAGAGCGGGCCGCCGGGCAGGGGATAGTTTAGCAGATAAGCGGCATCGGTAAGGTGTACCACTTTTGATTTTTTTAACGACTTTCGCTCGCCAGGATCCAGATCACGGCCATCGCACAAAATAACCTGCTTTTCCGGTAGGAAATTCAGTTTAACTGCTTTGGGCATTGTCTGCTCACCCCGTCCGACAATCATTGCCAGGGGCATGCCCCCGAGAAAACCGCTTGGCGTGGTTTTCCAGGTGTTAAAATCACCATGCGCGTCAAACCAGAGTAAGGTTGGATTGACCTGTGCACGTTGCAATCCGGCTAGAACGCCGATTGCACTGCAGCAATCCCCGGCAATACTGACCGGCCGTTTCCCTGCCTTGACCGTCTCTTCGACCTGCTTTGCTAATGCCTGGTAAATAACAGACATCCTCGCCTGTTTCTTTTTGCCTTTCAAAGCAGGGGAGTTAATAATCCAGCCTTTTTCCGCAAGGGATTTCAGCCCTTTGAGCGGTTCATCGAGGTAGAATGGTGAGAGGAGGTAGCGGTTTTGCATGTATGCTAAGGCTTTTAAATTGTTAAGATACAAATAACTTCATTCTATGGAAAAATACTATTCGCCAGGTTATTTAAAGAAGTGACAATAATATACAGGAATATTTATAATCGGCTACTATAACTCATTGCCAATTAAACAATTAGCATAATAAATAGCCTTTATATATAATTTAACCACTCTTTTTATTCCCCAAATAAGTGATTTAGGAATTAATGCACTTTTAGCATGGTATTTTAATGTAATAGACATTTTTTTTTCGGCAATTCAGGATTTTTTTAAAATTATTTTCATTTTCACAATGTATTATGTTAGATTATGTAGTAGATGTCCTTGCGAAAGTTGCACAGGCGTCTCTAACGGGGGAGGACGAAGATAATTCGTATAATCATCTTTGTCCTTTTTTTAAAATTACACGTACAATATTGCTCAAAATAACTTTCGTGCGCGTGCACGAAAACTTATCGCCAATAGTAGTATCTCCGCGCGCATATCCCTAGGAGGGGAGAAAATGACTGCGTTAAAGAAGTGCATTGGCATTGCGTTCGGTTTTATCCTCTGTAGTTTTTTTCTATTCTGCACGTCGATTAATTTCGATTTAGGTGATGAACACATTCCGCAAATCGAAGTTGAAAGTACCCTTGATACGGTACTCATTGGTGACCTGTATACTGTTGTGTTTAACGTATATGATGATTTGGACAGTCCTGAGGATTTGATAAAGGATGTTGTTATATGGGTCGAGAATGAGAACGGCGATTCAGTAGACTTTGACACCTTCACCGGGGAAGCCGGGAAGTATCATATCCATTTAAAGGTTACCGACAGCCATGGCAATACATCAAATATCGTTACTATTACTGTTATTGTTGTTGAGGATGATTTGAAACCGCCGGTATTGTACCTGCTCGGTCCGGTGCCGTACATCCTTAATACCGGTGACAACTATGAAGAACCGGGCGCCGTGGCGATTGATAATTTTGACGGTAATATTAGCTGCGACATTAAAATCGATGGTAAGGTTAATACATCTTCTGAAAATGAGTGTGAAATCACCTATTCGGTTCAGGATAAGGCTGGTAATAAGGCAGAAAAGAAACGGACTGTTCGTGTAAAAGATAACAATGGGAATGATACTGAAAAACCTAAGATTAAGCTTAAGGGTGACAATCCTTTGAAGATGTATGTGGGTGACTCTTTTAATGACCCGGGCGCCACGGCAACCGACAATGAAGATGGGGATATCACCGATAAAATAAAAAAATTCTCTGATGCGTTAAACACCGGCCAGTCGGGTAATTATAAAGTGTATTATACGGTTGAAGACAAAGCGGAAAATGTGGCAATTGCCAAGCGTACCGTTATCGTTGATATTGATACACTTCCTCCGGTCATTACCCTGCTGGGTGAGAATCCACTGCACCTCGACCTTCATGAGAATTACCACGAAGCAGGAGCCACTGCCCGGGATAATAAGGATGGTGATGTGACCGATCAGATTGCCATTGATAATGACGATATAGATATTCACGAGAATGGAGTTTACGAAGCGGTGTATACTGTTTCTGACGCTGCAGGCAACAGAGCAGTTGCAAAGCGTGTTATTGCTGTTGGTGTCATTGATACGGTACCGCCGGAAATAACGTTACTGGGCGAAAAATCAATGCTGGTTAATTATAAGTGGCCGTATATTGAACCAGGCGCTTACGCGTTGGATGAGGGCAGTGATGACACGATACCGTTTGAAAATTTTACGGTTGATGGAACCGTAGACATCAATACACTTGGCGAGTATACCCTTACCTATTCGGTTTCTGATACTTCCGGTAATAAAGCTTCTGCAAAACGAATAGTGGAAGTGATCGATACCATTGCACCCAAAGTGACAATAAACGGCCCCAATCCGGTGAACCTTGTTGTAGGTTTCAATTACACTGAACTGGGAGCAACGGCTGTTGACAATTATGACGGGGATCTCACGGATAAGCTTGACACGCTCGGCAGCGTGAATACCTCGACTGCCGGGACCTACGAAATTACCTATAAGGTAACTGATTCCAACAACAATACGGGTAAGGCCGTTCGTACGGTGCATGTTGGGGAACAGACAATTTTTACCGACACATTCTCACTGGCCAGGCGAATCCTCGATAAAAGTTCCTCCTCCGGTACCTCCGGCGGAAAGGTTGGCGGGGGTGCCCGCGGCAGTTCATCAATCTATTCATATGAAACACTGCTGTATGCATCGCTATCCTCATTGAACGGTAAAACAATTCGAAGGGCCTGGGCACGGTTTGACGTCTCCCATGTCGATAACAATTCATCAGGAAGAACCGCGACCCTGTACGAACAGAATAAGGGCTCATACAGCTCTTCGGCACGGTACTCAACATATTCCACCACCAGCGCATGGAACTCATCCCTGGGAACGATGCGAGCCACATCAGACGGCTGGAAGGAAATTTCAAACACATCATTGAAAAACCTTATCGCAGACTGGACCGGTGGTCAGAAAACAAACAATGGTCTAATTCTGGGTGGGAATTTCGGTGGTGATACTTCAACCAGATACTGGCTTATCGATGAAGCTATGCTTGTCGTTGAATGGGAGAAGTAGAACAAAGCTCCTGCTTTGGGTGAAATTCATCTTGTCTATCAGCAGCCTGTCTCCGGATTTTGGCTATTAATTATGCCCCAAACAGGGTTCAACATGTGAAAAAACTATTGAGAAGGCTTAGTGTTCAGTAAATCACTTCTCCACAGAAATCTTCTCATACATAGAGTAATTCTTTGTTGATAATTCTACCACGTACATACCGGATGGAACTTTCAGCTTAATATGCGAAGTGCCTTTTTGCAACTTTCGGGTGAGAATTTTTTTGCCGTTCATGGTGTAGAGGTAAACCTGTGCTTTTTTCTCGAGGATTTTGAAAACTATTCGGTCGCCTCGTTTGAAGACCCGGCTGGTTGCCTTAGGGATTATTGGGCTTTTTTTTAACGCCGGTACCTGTGAAGGAGTAGATTTTATTTACAATGATTAATTCATTTGAGGGGGTATCCCCTTCGTTCATGTAAGCGCAATTAGTGGCAGATTGGGGTTGAAAAATCGCAATATCCTGTAGTCATTTTCGAATAACCTGAATAAAGGAGATACCTCCTATTCATTTGTTATGTCTTCATCTAAATCTTCAACACAAATTTTGTCAGATAAATCCTTCCTGTTTATTTCAACGACTAATAGGTTTTTATTTTTTTTAAAGGAATTTCAAGACTTATAACATTCAGGAACATCGGCCATTGCTGAAGTATTATTTTATTTTATATTTTATCTATCCGATGATTATTTTTTCGATACTGAAACGTATTAAAAATTAACCCTTCTGTTAGCCTGAATGAAGAAACCGCTGAAAATTATTGTTGATTTTGTTGATGCATATCAAACAGCCGATGTGCCGGAATTAATACAACCATACCCCTATCAGCGGGTCTACCGGTCGGTCGCCGCCGTATTACTTTCCGGACGAATACGACCAACGTACAGTGATCTGCCGAATAAAACCGAAATCGAACGGTTCTGCAAAGAGGCAAACTTTAACAATTTCTATTTTTTTCGTATAGGAACAGTGTTACTGAAAAGCCGTGTACTTGTCAGTACCTGGGAACAATATGAACCCGGACCATGTTTCGATGATTTTTTCTCGGGCGGAATCGACACACTGCAGGCAATTTCAAAAGATCTTCTCCCGTCTCTTGTAGATGCATGCAAGGGGCGTAAACCACACCGGCCGACCTTAAGCATAAGCGCCGGATTAACAGAATTAGTTACTCTTTTCTGGACTGCTTTTCATGGCAGGGGCATTCGCTCTGATCAGTTTGGCAAGGCGATCAATGCTTTTGCAGGTCTACCGGAAAAGACATTGCAGAATTTTGCAATTCGACAGAAATTATCCTATGATCCGCTCTATTCCTGGGACTTGTGGACCGATTCGTACGGGCGGAAAGCCATTATCGAAGCCCTGTTTACCATGGAGTGGGTGTTTTATTATTCGGAAGGAGGTGTAGAATATGTAACGGCCACGCCCTGGTGCCTTGTGATGCTTGGACTTGAGAAACCTCCGTTAAAACCTGTTCCCATCCGCGAATTTAAAGTCCTTTCCGACAATACTGTTTTTGCTGGAGAAGATTTGCCGATTATGGAACTGGCTCTGTTGTTCAAATCCTGCACTGTACAGAAAATGGGTGAAATTATTACATTCAGAATAGAGCCTGGGGCGCTTGGAAATATGCAGCGGGACAAAGAAACGATAAAAGAATTGAAACAGCTCATTGAAAAAAGCGGCCCCTTGCCGAAGGTCATTGAATATATGCTCACCAAGTATGATGATCCTCCCGGCGCACTGAAAATTTACCCTTGCAGCGGTATTGTCAAATTGAGCAAACCGGAACAGGCCGGACGTATTCGAGCGATACATAAACTGAAAGGATATATCGGTGCAGTTTTACCACCGGGCTATCTTATTATCAAGAATACCTCCTCCCTTAATACGTTTATAAAGCGTTGTGCGGATTATGGTTTCGATGTGCAGGTTTCGGCTCCATGAGTGTACAATCAGGCAAATGTATTCGACAGGCAATCCGGGCCGGGTTTCCGGCATTCGAGTGTGCTTATTCGAACTATTCGGCCGTCAGCAACCGGAGAGAAATTGAAGGACTCACCGCTGCGAAGACGGATACCTTACCGTTTTGCATGATTACGGCCATTCGCTGAAAGGAAAATTGTGACACTCTATAACCCCTTGAATCCCCTTATTGTCCAGAGCGACCATACGGTACTGGTCGAAGTTGACAGCCCGTATTACCTGGAAGCGCGCGGCCGGCTGGTCAGGTTCGCCGAACTGGTGAAATCCCCGGAACATATTCATACCTACCGTATAACGCCTTTGTCAATCTGGAATGCCTGTGCTGCGGGAGTCGGAGTGGCGGAAATAGTTGAAACGCTCCACGAGTACTCCAAATACCAGGTTCCCGAACATGTGGGAATCCAGATTCGTGACTTTGCCTCCCGTTACGGGCGTGTGCGTATTATCCGTGACGATCGCGGCCTGGTTATGACAATGGATGATCAGGCACTGGCCGAAGAAATATTCCGTAAAAAGGAGGTGGCACCGTACCTGTCAAACCGGTTATCTCCCTTAGATTTTCTCATCGACGATATTTCCCGCGGCATGGTTAAACAGGCACTGATTAAATCGGGGTTCCCCGCTGAAGACATTGCGGGGTATGTAACCGGCGATCCGCTCGATATAGCTCTGCGGAAGAAAACACGTTCAGGGGCACCTTTTTCTATGCGGCTTTATCAGCAGGAAGCTGCGTCGATATTTTTCTCGGGCGGCTCCAACCTTGGTGGATCGGGTGTGGTTGTCCTGCCGTGCGGTGCAGGAAAAACCATCGTGGGTATGGCATGTATGTCACTTGTCAAGGCTACGACACTGATTCTTACCACCAGTGTTACCGCAGTGCACCAGTGGGTGGAGGAGTTGATGGATAAAACAACGCTTGAACAGGACGATATCGGTACTTATACAGGCACAACAAAGGTTATCAAGCCGGTGACTGTGGCTACCTATCAGATAATGACGTACCATAAATCGAAAGAATCGGAATTTTTACACCTTGCTCTTTTCGACTCAAAAAACTGGGGGTTGATCATTTACGATGAAGTGCATCTGCTTCCCGCGCCGGTTTTTCAGGTAACCGCGGGGCTGCAGGCACGCAGGAGACTTGGATTGACCGCGACACTGGTTCGCGAGGATGAGAGAGAAGATGATGTTTTCGCACTCATCGGCCCTAAACGGGTCGATGTGCCGTGGAAAGAGATGGAGACCCAGGGGTGGATTGCAAAGGCAGAATGCTGCGAAATACGGCTGCCGCTTCCTCATGATATGCGCATGCCTTATGCTATAGCCGAGGGTCGTGATAAATTCCGCATCGCATCGGAAAATCCGGCAAAGCTTGCGATAATTGAATCGCTGCTGTCACGGCATACGCACGACAAAATCATTATTATAGGACTTTTTATAAATCAACTGCATGCAATTGCCGGCCCCCTTAACGCGCCGATACTTACCGGCAAGACGCCTCAGCGCAAACGTGATGCCGTCTATACGGAGTTTAAAAAGGGTACTATCCCGGTACTGGTAGTCTCGAAAATAGCAAATTTTGCGGTTGACCTGCCGGATGCATCGGTGGCTATCCAGATTTCCGGTACTTTTGGTTCACGGCAGGAAGAGGCACAACGGCTCGGACGTATTTTGCGGCCGAAAACCGGCGACAATCAGGCATATTTTTATTCCATTGTCTCACGGGATACCGTGGAGCAGGACTTTGCACTCAAACGGCAGCTTTTTTTGTGTGAACAGGGATATCGCTATACAATACTTGACGGCGAGGAGCTTGACGTATGAACTATTCAACCATGGTCATGGAGATGTTTGTGAATCTTGCCAAGTCCGACCGCAAGTCAATCTGTACCGCCCGTGGATTTGAACGGGATGTCGCGACTTTGTCAAGCGCATTCGCCGATGCGTTTCTCAGTACGCACGGGCTACCCGAAGTGATGAAGACGCTTTCAACACAAGACTGCCGTATGCTTAACCTGCTGCTTTTCTGCCGCCCCGTCAAAATCTCTGTTTTTGATCCTTTATATGGTAAACGGGATGTTTACAGGAGCTGGGGAACGTATAATGAATTGTACCGGCCCGTATTTAAAAAAGTAAAAAAAGCACTGCTGTTAAAAGGTGTTTTGATACTGACGATCGACCCTGAAAACTACGACCGGCGTTCCATCCTGGAGCGGTACAAATTCAGCATACCGAACCGGTTTGAGCCGTGGATACCTCTTCCGTTTGGTGATATTCATACAATCGAAGATCCGGGAGAATGCAGATATGAAGCGGTGCGGGAAAAAGTACGGGACATGGCTGCTGATGCTGCGATACAATCGTCAGGCACGGAAAAAACGGGTGCTCCCGGCAGTACAAAAAAGGGGATCAAGCACGAACGCTTTACCGTTTCCAAACTGCGGAATCTTCTGCATGAAGAGTGGGACACTGTATTTTCTTCCGGGACAAGACGGTATACTACCAATGTGACATCTTCATTATCGCGCACACTCTTCGGCATATTGTGCCGACTCAGGGAGAATCAATGGGTCACCTGCAATGAGATTGAACCCTTCCTGGAACTGTTATGCAGGCAGGCAGAGAAACCGGATGCCGCAAAAATCTGTGACCGGGGATGGCAATGCGGGCTGCTTGCCTTACTCTGTAAAAATGGTAAAAAGTATTACCGTCCCGCTGCGTATGATATCTCTCCAGAAGCCGATCCGTCTCTCTGGCTCTGTTCCAATTCTCAAGAGGGCTGCACGCTGGATATTGAGAAAGTGCCCCTGGAAGGACTCGAATTGATGACTGCGGTTTCACAGATCGAAATGCGAAATGGAAAATTTCTGGTAAAACCTGATATTCCCGCTATCGGGCATGCACCTCTGTCGTTACATGAACATTCGATTATGAAATGGCTTGACCGGGAAATCACTGCTTATCGAGATGCTTTCAGCGCTGTTCGTACGCGAAAAGGAAAGACAGTGCTGCATAAAAATCTTACGATCGCGCGGGTTGGGGATTTAAGCCTCAAAATGAAAATTCTTAAAATATTTTCCGGCAAATCTTCAAAAATAGTGGAACTTCCGGGAGAATACATCGCATTTGCGACCGATGAATTTAATACTGTATGTAAAGTTGTTTCCAAAGCGGGACTGGCGGTAAAAATAATCGAGGAGAAAAAACCATGAAAAAAATATCCGCTTTGAACAGTAATGACCTCGAAATACATACCAATACAAATGACCTGCGCAGAGACCTTTATGCCTATATGGAATATATTTTGCATAACGATGTCAAGCGCCATTACAAGTCAAATCTTATTACAAAAACCGATTCACGGAAAATCGCCCGGCAGATGACTGACCCGTCCGGTATCGAAGACTATCTTGATGAAGACGGTATCTGGCCGTGGCTTAATTATATTGATCGAATTGCGCTGGCTATGGATTTTGTATCCTATAAAACAAAGGGTGAATATATTGGTTATTACAGCAGCGGACCGACGTTTGTCGATAACTACATTGGACCGGTCGGGGAAAGTTATTCAACGTTTCTGGGCTTGTCTGTCCAGGCGCAGGAAGAAAAACTGCTCGCCTGTCAGGTAGAGAGCTATTCGGACAGCGAAAACGAATTTTTTACGACATTTCCGCTTGGTCTGCTGCAAAGCTTCGACACCCGGGGCTGCGCAACAGGGGTCGTGCCATACATTAAATTCGATGAAGCCAGAATGTTTCTATTCGAGACACTGAAAGAGTATCCACCTGGAGAATGGACGCAGGTCTCTTCTTTGGTGGCCGGGGTGAAAGAAAAGGATTGCTATTTTATCATACCCCGGAAACCGTCAATGAAATACACTAGCCGCAACGAAGGACGTTACTGCAATTTCAGTGAAGGCGAAAAGAGATGGGATGAAGGTAAAACCGTCGCAGCATCTGACCCCGATGCTTTCGAACGGGTCGAAGGCAGGTATATCGAACGGTTTTTAGAGCATATTCCCCTGGCGATGGGATATGTCGAGTTGGCGTATGCGCCCGGATACAAGCAGAAAATTTATCCATCTATCGGTCATCTCGTTAATTTCAGAACAACACCGGCATTTTACCGGTTTATGCACGAAGGACTTTCGGAACCGAAGGTAACCGTATTATCGAATTTCGAAGTGCAGGTGCAGGCCGATGTATATCCTGCTTCGGTAGTTCGTAAACTGTCGCCGATTGCCGTGCTGCAAAAGACCGACCGGGCCTGCGTGTTTATACTGAATCGGGTAAAGGCGATTGCCGCCTGTGCAGATGACAATCGCCTGGATATAATTGCCCTTCTGCGTTCTATCAGCAGTAAAGATATTCCGGCGAATATCGAGCATGAATTGCGTGGCTGGATTCGGAAATCGGAATCATTTGTGCTCTATACAGGCTTTGGCCTGCTCGAATGCGATGGCGACCTGCCGGAGGCGGAGCCGTTTACAGTTGAAAAACTTTCAACCCGTATGCGAATCGTCCGTTCGCCGGATAAACTATTGAATAAACTTGATGCGGCCGGAAGGGTCCCGCTCCTTATTTCCCATGCCAGCGAGTCTTTTTGTATACCGCCATCGGAAGTGAGAACACAGTTTCCGAAGGCCAAAAAACGTACCTCTGATGCGTCAAAGGAGACCATTACACTAACGGTCTCGGAAGTAGTATCGTATAAGCTTGCAGGATGTGGGGACTCTGTATGGAAGGAATTCATCAAGGAGTTCAAGTACGCCGGCTGCAAGGTAAAGGCGGACAAAATCCGACGGGAATTGACATTTGACATAAGACAACGAGCCCCGGCAGAACGCGCGATTAAAAGCCTGAAGGGACAATTTGAAATTGACGTCGGGAAAGCTACCGGTAACGTTTAAAATCAATTACTCCACTATATTCACACTAAGCCTGAATCCTCTAACCACTGATGCACTGCCCGGCACCTGGTCAATCGCATTGACCATATCCACATTCGTTGATGCCAGGGCGCCATTGGTACCATACGTCCGGATCACGTTACCGGAGGCGTCTTTACATCCTGCGACACTGACATTGTAATAGCAGCCGGTGCCGTCTCCGGCATGGGTGTAGTCACCCGGCGGAACCGTGATAAAGCAGCGGTAGGTCCGGGCATCAAGCCATCCTGAGGCAGATGTGCCGACAGTAACGGGAGTCACGGGTATTGCTCCGCCAAAAGTGCCGTAATAGACGCTGACCACGGGAACCGTGCCGGTTACAGTCATATCCTCAGGGAACTGGATCTCGATGTACCCGTTTGGAAAGGGAAGGCTTGAGGGATTGACCCACGGCACATATGAAGTAACCCTGACGCCGCCCATGGGGAGCGAGTCGCAGAGCAGGCTGGTCACAAAATCACTGTCACAGGGTGCGACATTGTCAGCGAGATCGATCGCTCCCGACCACACACCGACATAATTGTTGAGCGGATTGCCGGTACTGACATACGGTCGCACTCTGAAACCGATACGGGCGGAGTCGTTAAACAGCGACAGGCCGTTCTGGTAAAAGGTTCCTCCTTCGTCAAGGTCCTTGGTCGCGATAACAGGGTAGAAATTCTCACCGGTGATATTCAGAAAAGCTTTATTGATACCGGTTTTCATAGCTGAATAGGTGAGTGTCGGTACCGTGGTCTCCCCGAAATACCAGGTTGTTATATTGCCGGCCTTATCAGTACGCCGTACCTCGATCTGGTACCCGTTTACCGAATCGTTGTGACTACTGTTCCACGCAGCCTCCTGTATACGCAGAATCAGGCTGCTGTCACTGCCCGCATTAGCGGTGCCAACGACTTTATCATACCTGAATCCTGCAGAAAAACCAAACCGGTCTCCGAGCACGAGCGGGACCGTATTGTCGTCCGGAAGGAGTGCTGTTGTCAGTTGCGAGATGTTGGGCCCGATTACGCCGAATGTTTTCTCCAGAAGCGTATTGTTATCCGCACTGCCGCTGTACCTGCCGGAATGCTTGTTCACTGCTTTGGCATTTTTAATACCTGCTCCGGGGATCGCATACAGGCGCAGGTAATATTTGGTATTACTGTTAAGTTTGTATATCGGATTAAGTACCGCGGTACGGCCATTGTCGGAAAAAGAGATGGTGTAGGGATATTTAAACCCATTGGGATCGAGTATGCTGAAATAGGTCCCTGAAATATCGGTTTTAATGGCCGCGGTATCAAGCTGTCGGTTAAAGGTTACGGTCAGATTGCTTTCCGAAGACAGTGTCTGTAGTGCCTGTTCCTCTTTCTGCACGACCGCTCCGGGAGTATGGTTTTGAACGATATTCGAACCGATTACACAAAGCCCTGGCTCCGTGTGAATTTCAATATCACCGGTTTTCAGTCCAAGGTTGGATACATAAGCACCGTCAACCGTGGAAAGGTCAAAGGTTACACTTTTTATGGCACGGGTATTGACCGCCTGATCGGTGTAGGCCGGATTGGCATCCGCATCAGCGGCAGGCAGCGTATCAAGAAAATGAACCGTTGCTGTTGTCAGCGATGCGTTCCAGGTGGTCATGGCCGCATACTCGTCATCGTTTTTATCGAGAGCGTGTACCGTGAACCGTATGGGTGCCTGTGACGACGTGTCAATCGCATTTGAAAAGGTCACCGAAAGGCTGGCACCCTGTACCGAGAACATACGGTATTTCCCCTGGCTCTTGTTATTGACAGAATTAACAATGACGCTCTCTTTCGTCCGCCAGCTCACACCCAGCGCATCCGTTATTTTCATGCCGTTTACCAGGGTAAGGTCGAAATCCATGCCATACCCGGTATTCCCGTTCATTGCTATGGGAGGGGTGAAAATGATCGTGTCTTCTTTAATGGTAAAACAGGAAGGGGTAATGCCCGACGGTGGATTTTTTCCGTTAAATGATGACACATTGTTAACCTTTTGTACCGGTTCGTTCGATACAACGATGACCTGTTCCATCAGGCCGAAATCATCACGCGGATTGCCAAGCGAGTCAATGGTGTTGGTCCAGGTGACTAATACCTCCTTTTCCTCTATGACCACAGCAAAATTCTCCGTGCTGGACTTCAGGCCGAGCGGCGTTGCAACCCGTACCTTGAAACCGACCTCGTCGCCATAATTAATGTATGCCTGCTGTTTCGGTAATACAAACAGGGTATCATCGTGTATCCATGCCTCCGCATTTGTCTCAGTGCCGCTTCCATAGAGAGATACGTCAGTACCCGGATTGGACCATTCAATAAGCGCAGGATTAGTATCCAGCGCGTGTGAATATTGTACCCACATGGTATCATTGAGCGGAAACTCAGTTACCGGATTCCCGTTGGCATCCCAGGTATTCGAATTCACACTGAACAACGCTTCTTCCGTTATAAATCTCTGGTCATCCGTTAAATAGATATCTATCAGGCTGCCGCTGGTATCGACACCGTTTATTCTTGTTGCCACACTGCTGCTGTACAGGAAATTAGTAACCGGATCGGTAAAAACAGTATCGCCGGAGATACGTACCTGCACATTTGGTGATCCTCCCCCGACGAAATTAACCGTAACGGTGCCGGGTTTCGGTGTCATTCGCAATACAAAATAGGGGCTAATACCTATCGGTACATTAGACAGGCCGATACCGGATCCCGATAATACATTAGACGCGGCAATAGATATCTCTTGGGAGCCGGCAACAAAACGGATATAGTCGTCATAACTGGATTGGCCGACTGAATAGCTCTCTCCGGTTTTTGCGGTAGCGGTTCCATAGAGGTAATAGCGTTCCCCGGATTTGAGTTTTGCCTGGGGGATGACAAACAGTGTATCTCCTGAAATCACCTGTTCGGTCAGGAGTATCTTGCCGTTCGTACTGCCCTCCCTGATCATGGTTACTGCACTGGCAATTTCTTTATTGGCAACCAGGATAATTTTTGCATCCACCGGCAGACCGTTGATTGAATTTGACTTGAGGAAGTCATACACATTGGAATAGAGAAATCTGAGTAAGGCATTCTGCAGATCCACCGGTTGCATATAAATAGTACCCATAGCGACCGTATCGTTCGAAACAATTTCAGGTGTGGAAAAATAATTCGCCCTGTAGGTAATGCCATCTACAGTAATATTCAGCACTTTTACCCGCATGTTGTCAGCTGCAGGAAGGCCGGTGAAAATAAACACCCCGGTTGAATCGGATTTCTGTGCAAATATCGATGGTGATAAAAATTCATCCTTGATAGTTGAGAATTCAGCGGTCACCCCGACGCCGCCGACCGGTACCGATTGGCCCTTGCTTTGGAATCGGCGGTGAATGATACCGGTTAACGAGCCGGTAAGTGGAAAGAGTTCAACCACTCTGGAGACGCCAATGGGGATTACCAGGCTGTCGTTGCTTTGAATACCGCTTGCGATCAGTAATTCTTTCCGGGTATAGAGGCAGCCGCCGATCCCGGTGGTATCGCGGAAAAAGGCAAAACTGCGCTGGCCCGCGGGAAGACGTTGAATACCGAACATGCCGGAGCCATCAGTTGTTTCATAGGAAGTGACCCCGTCGGAGTTTACATAGGTGATTATAACACCCGGCAGGGATTTTCCATCATACCCGTCAATAACCTTGCCGGTAAATGCCCAGGTCAGGTACTCGCCATAAGGATCAACAGCCTTTTCGCCGTCACTGCATTCGAATACGATACATGCCAGCACAGCCAGAAGCAGCAGCTTGGGTAATTGTTTTACGGTATGTGTTTTCATTGTCGTTACTCCTTGCACAGAGTGATGGAATATTTCCGGTAACAGGAAACAGAATGTAATACATTTTAGATACAGTAATATCCTACTCTAACATCTTACTCTTACTCTTAATCGTAATCCTAATCGTACTCGTGTTTTTTCGATTGCGATTAGGATTATTCATTTTCATTCACTAAGTCCGATTAGGATTAAGATTAAGATTCAAAAGATTACGATTAAGATTACGATTATGATTAGGATTAAGATTACGATTCATAAGAGAAACCCGGTGTCTTAAAAGTAAATGTATATACCAATATTGTTAATTATCATTTCCAGTGCGGAGAGATCACTCCCGCTCATGCCGAAACGGAATATGCCTGTCCCGTATTTGGTAAATGTTGTCTTGCTTGCGTTTACAATATACGGGGGGGTGGAATAGGCGAATTCAAACCCGAACCGGTAGGTGAGAAGAAAATGTTCCAGGCTGAATAGATGCAGATGCACCCCGGCTCGTAATTTCGTTATCCATAGTGCATACCGGTTATACGTTGTTTCAAAGAGGAGCGGTTCGGCCTGCTGTTGCTTCATCCTTTCCATCGCGTCAAAGTATGCGGCGATTCTTACCCGCGGGAATACGGCAAATTCCTGATAGAACCCGATTCTCAGATGCCCTTCGTGCAGTGCCCGATGGTACTGGTCTTTCAATTGATTGAGCTGGTAGCCGGCGCCGAATGTCAATCCTCTATGCCGCTGTTGCGGCTCCTTTTTTTTATTCAAACGGTATCGGAAACCCAGGCCCTCTTCATATCCTACACCCCATCGATCACAGCGGTACGTTACCGGCCTGGTGGCATGCGTGTACAATTTCTCATTATCTTTCTGTAAAGTGGTAATTTCAGAGTGCAGAGAATCCGTTTCCTGAAGTAGTTTTTCCAACTGCACCGAAAAATGCAAAAACATGCTGTCTAACTGCGTTTGCCTGTCAGCATACAGAATATCATCGGAGCGATCTTCAGGGCCCGTAATATCGAGTACCGAGTCAATACTGTGCAGGATACATGTCTGTGTATCGACAGAATCCACGGATACTAACCGGTTTGTTGTATCAGGTAAAGAGGTTTCTTCGGGAGGTTGCGGTTTGTCGGCAGGTGAAGGCGTCGTATCTTTTATCGCAGTTGTATCAGGTAACTCATCTTCGACAGGCAGCCAGGGATTGTAGTCTTCCTCATCAGCCGCTGCGGTATCAACGGCGCCGGAAGGTTTTTTTTCTGCGCTGCTTTGTACTGAAGCTGTATCAGTACTGTCGCTGGTTACTGCGTGAATTGGCGTTATTGCAGATAAGGTAATTAGTACGATAAAAAATGTAGACAACATCGATACTTTGTTCATGCGATTAACCGTAAACCGCGCTCGTGTCTCCCCGCACGGAGTGCGCAATTATGTACAATGAATATAAGGCTATGTAAAATAGATTGTTCCCTAAAGGGCTACACTCTGAAATATGAAAAAGTGTGTACCGGAAT
>CBDVBE010000075.1:0-19314 GCA_965372145.1 uncultured bacterium
TTTCAATATGAATTATCCTCCAAGGTATATTTATCCAGGAGCTTTCATTTATGCTTACAAGGGATTAAGAATAATGTTATTGCTATATAAACAGATAACTAAGTTTATTGTGAGTTTTCTTTTAGTATTCGTGGCTTGTTCCATAGGGCCGCAGTATTCCGGGGGGGCCGGTGCAGGAAATCCTGCTACTCTGGCAATGATTGCCAATGGTGTTGATACAACCACGCATAGTATATTCCAGCTATCCAGAGGCCCATATGATACTATCCCCGTAATATTACCCATAAAAGATTCGGGATGCTTGCGTATCGATGTGAACGGTGTTTTTCTTCTGGCGCAGTATGCGACATTCCCTGCACCGGATAGTATTTCTATACCTGAAGATATCCATGAACCGCTCTATTATGATGCTGACTCAAATGAAATTGTCCTGGACGGCCCATTTTTATTTGATGTCTTACGGGGAACATCAGCCCCTGATATCAGTTTTAAATTACCTGATGGATTATATGAATCTATAAGCCTGTATGTCGGCCCTCATGATGATACGCTGGGACAAAGTATTGATTCGCTTCTTAAGGGGTATCAGATCGTAATTACCGGTACATTTACCTATGAGGATACCCTACGCGATATAGGAATTTACATACTGTGCGATGAGAAGCGGTTATTCCCCGGATTAGATGGTGGTGTAAACCTGTTTGATGAAGATTTCGTTGAACTTATTATAGGTTTGAATGAAGAAGAATGGCTTGATAGTATCGGTATTAAAGGATGTATAAAAAAGGAAGAGATATTTTTTGACGATGAGGGACATCTTACTATTCTTGATAATACTACCGGTCAGGGACCGGCTTTCCGTCTTTGTGAAAGGATTCGCAATAATATTTTCAACTCAGGAGTTTTCAGACACCGGTATCCTACGAAGTAGATTAAACGGTATTCTCTCTAAAAAGGTATTAAAAAAGTGTTCCCTTTTCATGGAACACTTTTTTTAACTTCATTTTTCTTCTTAAGAAAAAGACTACAGTCAGAATTTCTATTCTTTTTCTGAAAACGTTTTTGTTTGGTGAAGTATCTTACTTAGCGTTATTCTCCTTTGTTGTACTTTTCTCTGGGGAAGTTTTGACGGCCCCCTTCTTTTCCGAATCGGCACCTTCTGAGGACCTGCTATTCAGACTCTTTTGAGTGTCTTTTTTCTCAGAAGAGCGACGGAATGGTTTAATCAGGTCACCAAATCCCAGGATTATTGATATTCTATGGCCATAACCGAGTGATACGTCTCCGTTGGTATCACCCCTGAGTGCATACTGCAGAGAATAACTGCGATATTTAAATCCGCCGCCTACCGCAAAACTATAGGTATCTATTGAATTGTACCGCATTGTATTCGCACCGCCGCGAACAGCAATTTCAAAGTCGTTAAAGAGTACTGCATACTCAAGACCGCCGTAGCCTTTCTGATTGGTTCTGGCCGGTTCAAGTGATGCTTCATTCGAATAGTCACGGTTTTTCTTGAATGAGCCGTCAATACTTGCAGTAATACGGTGTATATCTCTTATAAGGATACTGTAGCCGATACCAAGCCTTATTTCCGGATCAATCTTATAGCCCATCATATCGGCGCCGAGTGTGCGCGCATTGAGTCCGAAACTGAATCCATAGGGGAAGTAGGTTAACAGGCCGAGATCGAAACCGAGTCCGGCGCCGTTATCGTCATCCGTATCTTTTGTCTTAAAGGTATAACGGTTTATACTGAAACCGAGGCTGGTTTTTTCAAAAATCGCCAATTTTTCCCAGAGTTGACGGCCTATGCTCAATGAAAATGAGTTTTCATTCGCTGACTCGGAATTTGCCGGCTCATTCGTGTCATAATCCCAGCCTTCTTCAAGCGTGGCATGGGTGAGCAGCCAGGAGCCGCTGACCGTACCGACATATTTTACCGGAATGGCAATGGTGACATAGTTTATGTTGATACCTTCAACATCCTGAAATATCCAGTTTGATTCCATGATGGATATTTCATTAACCTGTGACAGACCTGCCGGATTCCAGTAAGCGGCACTGGGATCATCAGCAAGCGCTACATAGGCGCCGCCCATACCAAAGCCGCGTGAACCTATCATGATATCCACGGGTGATGCTGAAACAGTCAGCATCAAAAAAGGTAATAAAATAGCAATGATTTTTATCTTATTCATATGATACCTCCCTTTCTTATTTCAAAAGCCCGATTGGTTTACGGATGACTGTTGATTTGCCTGTTGCGGCATTTGTATAGGTAAAGACATACACATAGAGTCCGGCACCGGCAAATCGTTCAGCCACGTTTGCACCGGACCACTTGAACGGTACTTCATTACCCGCAGTAACCGGCGTCCTTTTTGCGATGAGCTGATATACCAGATCACCTGCAAGGTCTATGATACTGAGACTTACGGTACCGCTTGCAGGTACCTTGTAGACAAAGTTGGAACCGTTATTCGATTTCACCGGATTATGCGTCCAATAGGCAATTAACTCAGATGAAACGGACTGCTCGATTTCAGCGATATCAAACATGGTAAAGTGATTTACCGTTATTGAAACCAGCCGGTTCACAAGATCGACTTTCGCATCACCGGCATTAAGCCATGTCTCTCCATCCCAGAAAACAACAGTGAATTTGCTGGGATCGAAATCATTGACTCCATCCTGGTCAATATCGAGATCAGCGTCGGTATAGCTTAACGTAATTGTTATCGGTTTTCTGAAAGTCAATCCATCCGGCCCGAATTCGTGCGGGACCGCCAGAAGCTGCACATTGGGATCTACCGGTTCAGGCTCGTCAATAGGATCAACCTTGGTGATGGTAATCTCCTTTGACTTAAGCAGGGCATGTTGCGGAATGGTAACCGTGACGCCGTTCGGGCTTTGCACGGTACCACCGTTTTTCCCGACAACTTTTGTAGCTTTTGGCTCAATGTAAGTGATAGTATCATGCCGCGCCGTTTTATTACCCGCCTTATCTTGGGCCTCACGGGCGATGAAGTTGAGTCCCGGTACCAGGGTGATAATTCTGCTGTAAGCGGAATCCTTCGGCGCGAGTTCGATGGGACTGTTATTAACATGGTTGCCGCTGTCATTCTTGACAGAGATGAACACACGATCCAGTTCCGAACCACCCTCGTCGGAATAGGTCCCCCGCAGTATCAGTTTGTCAAAGTAGGTTACATCCCCCGGCAGGGTCGACGCTTCCGGGTCAGGGATCCACTCAAAGGGAGAAACAACCGGCGGTGTGTTATCCAACTGGATGACACTGGTAAGGGTAATGGTGTTGCCAAGATTATCATCGGCGGTAATGGAATAGCCGATAGTTCCGGTTGTGTCGGTATTTATTGTAAGCGATGTAGTATAGATATTGTCATTAGCAACAAGATCGCCATTCAGGCCGTTATCATGCAGTATATAGGTGACGGTACCTGAAGTATCAAGAAAATCCGATGTTAATGTCACCGCAGAGTCCGCTTTCAATCCTGCAATAAGATCTTTTACCAGCGCCGTGACCAGTATATTTGAATTCAGCTTTGCTGATGATGCATTATCAGGATAGAGTATTTTCGGGTCCGCAACAAGAGGCGGACTATTATCGACGATAAACAGGCGCTCGTCAGATTCACCCTTTTTATCTTTATTGTCCACTACCCGTAATTTGAAGATGTGGCTTCCATCGGCAAGCAGGTGGGAATTGATACGGGCGGTTGAATCGGTTTCTGTCAAGGTGTACGCGCCGCCGTCAATTGATATATAGGTGTTTTCGATGAGAGCCGGGTCCACGGCAACCGCTTTGAATGTTACGAGGATTGTATCACACAGGGTATCACCGGCTACCGGAAGAAGCACGGTAACCGAAGGCTCGTTTCTGGTGATAAACAGCAACTGTAGGGAATAGCCGATTCTTCCCCTGTCGTCAGTCGCTCTGACCTGCACGGAATGTGTTCCATCCGCCCAATCTACGGTTGAAATAATGTACATTGTGGAGTCAACCAGGCTGTCGGTCCAGGCGCCGCCGTCAATTGAAATTTCCCGGTTTACTATAATAGCCGGCAGTACCGGTGCAATGGTATACCTGACCGTATCCACACCCGATATCACCGCTCCCGGTGAAGGGGCCGTGATGGTTACAAGCGGTGTGTTCCGTATCCTGACATGCTTTATCTGTGAATAGCCTGTTTTCCCGTTTGTGCCGGTTGCCCGTACCTGCACAGTATGGCTGCCGTCAAGATAGTCGGTAGTTATCCAGACATGCGACAACGAAGCGGTTGTCGGAATCCAGTCCCCGCCGTTAAAGGAAATCTCCGTCGTATCACGGGATGAACCCGGTGGATAATCAACGGTGAAGGTTACCGTATCAATACCGTTGATTACGGAGGTATCCGACGGCCCGGTTATGGCCACTGTCGGCGTGTTTTTAAGTGTTACTGAAACAATCGCACTTTCGCCTGTTTTCCCGTTTGAGTCCGTGACTTTTATCTGCACCGTATGCTGGCCGTCGTTATAGTTCAGCGTGTTCCAGAGATAGGTGCTGTCCGTAGTGGATGTATCAAGCAGTCCGCCGTCAACATATATTTCCCGCTTGGTAAGTATTGCGGGAGAGACAGCCGCTGCGTTAAACTGAACAGTAACCGTACCGGTGAGAACAGCATCCGGGGTTGGAGAGGTAATGTTGACACTAGGTGAGTTGGCCGTTGTTACGGAAATGAGAGCGCTTTCCGCAGTTTTCCCTTTTGAATCAGTGACTTTTACCTGCAGGGTATGCTGACCGTCATTGAGACTCAATGTGTTCCATACATAGGTAGCAGCGGTTGTGGCAGTGTCAACTAATCCGCCGTCAACATATATTTCCCGTTTGGCAATGGTTGCCGGTGAGACTGCTGTGGCGCCGAACACTACGGTTATTATTCCGCTCAGAGTTGAATCCGGCGTCGGTGATGTCAGTGTCACTGATGGCGCATTACGGAAGTGATACGTTGCAACAGGGGATATACCGCTTATACCGGCCTCGTTAATGGCCTGTAGCTGTATGGTATGCGCTCCATCAAGATAATCATTGGTTGTAATAGAATGGGTTGTTGCTCCCGTATCGAGCTGTGTTGAATCACCATCAATAAAGATTGCCAGGTTTGATATTTTTGTCCCTGATCCGGGATTTTTGGTAAACGTAATACTGTGCGTTCCAAGGAGCGTATCGCCGGGAGTCGGCGATGTTACCCTGACCCACGGCCTTATTACTGTTCCGGATTCATTCTGAATGGTGACGTTTACCAGCCGTTCAATCGTAATCCCGTCATCGTCGGTTACTTCAAAAACAAGCGTATCCGGTCCGTCCGGCAGGCTCATAACGTTCCAGGTGCCCGACCATTCATCGGTGCCGTCAATTCTCGTGAGGGTATAGGTGGTAGCAGGTACCGATTTTCGATAGAATAGTGCTGAAATGACGCCGTCAACATTCTCGTCTTCCGCATAAATTCTTACATTGACAACACCCTCGACATAGCTGTCATCTTCGGGGAAGATTATCTGAACGTATGGGGCGCCAAGCTGCAAATCCGGCCAGCCTGTCGCGACATACACATTATTGTTAGGGTCAATTTCTATATTATCCGCGTTCGGAGAGTGTTCCCAGAAGTAGTCAGAGCCTGCGCCGTCGGCATCGTGGTACCGGATGAGAAATCCCATTAACGCGTCATCATCCATTATGATATCCTGAGCAGTACCGGTGCTGCGGTCGATAAGAAATTCATATTCATAGTAGCCGGCCGAGTACCATTCACCTATGGCGTCATGTGTGGTTCCTCCGACAGCATCCTGTGTCCATGACTCTGTGGGATCGGTACCGTCCCAGTATTGATCATCTGCGTCTGTGAACGCGTTTTCATCTGCAATAAGGGAGTTTTCTCTTCCATCGTCAAGTAAAAAGTTACGGTCTGTTGTTGTGGATTTATTCTGCTCCTGGTAAATATTGCATAGATCACCGCCGTCATTTTCATCGTCATATATCTTAAGGCCGACATAGACATTGTCATCCACCTTGGCATCTTCCAATGAATAAAAGACGGCATTAATGGTTTTACCGGCAAAATTTGTTAAAACGAGGTGACGGGTGTAGCATCCGCGCCAGGCGTCGTCAGGAGTGGCGCCGCCACGGATATTACCGTCAATAGCAGGATTGCCGTTCGCATTATGCGTAGAATAGAGGGTGACAAAACTGCGTTCTACCCCAAGTCTGAGGTCTGCCCAGCCCGAGTCACTGCCTGCGTCATTAAAGTCATTATTTGTTTCACTCCAGTGAAACTCGCCCATCGACTGGGTGTTATAGAATATGTTAAATCCCAGTTCCTGTATTTTTGTTACATCAAGATAGGAATGATTATCGTCGGGAGAAGGATTCCCGTTAATGGGGATTTTAAACTCTGCCTGGACAAATGCCCCGCCATAATTATGACCCAGGCCGATGAATTTTTCAGTGTTGTCATTCTGCTGGACCCATATCGTACCGTTAAAAGAGTATTCCGTCAAACGGTTATCAGCTCCTTTATCCGGGGAGACCCTGGCACGGTATTCACCGTTATTTATACCGGAACCACCACCCTCAAGATTGTCATTATGATCGCCCCCTCCGATTCCCTGATCGAAAGCCAGGTCAATATCCATATTATTTCCCAGGGTATTGGATTGCCCGGAAAACCCGACATACAGGTAATTGTCATCGTTCATAAAGAACAGGGAGGTCTCTACGATTTCCCCGCCGGATGATTTCAACTGAAAATGGCGAATATATGCATCTTTCCATTCGTCATTATCAGCACCCATCGGTTGAGGCGACCCCTGAGAACCATCCGCTGTTGTCCTGTCAACAAGACAGGCATTTATCTTTGGAGGATTGGTTGTATAGTAACTGTAAAATTGCAGAGTTGCTCCGGTCCCTTCCGGAACATGAGCGGATACGCCAGTTACCCCTATAAGAAATATTATACAGGCGAGCCGGTTGATTAAGGTGTATTTGCGCACATGCACCTCCTCAGGTTTGTGTGGGACAAAAAATTATATTTATAAAATCAAGGTCTGTAGTAGAAGAGAAAAAAGCGCAAATAAAATGCCATTTTTTTATCTTGTTGAATTTCAATGAGTTACGTTTTTAGTGCCATGTAAAAAGTGGGTTGCCTGGGGTCAATACACCCTATACACCAAGGGTTATTAGCTAATTAATCAGATGTAAGTTGTTGATATTATTGAGAGTTAATTCTAACTATTACTTTTGGGGTCATTTCACCATAATGCATTAAACAGGGATTATACTTCCCTGAAATAATGGATGATTAAATTCCCCACTGAACAGAAAAGACGTTTATATGCTGCTGTGCTTTTACCAATGACATACTGGGTTCCTGTTGACAACGAGCAATAGAAGCTGTACGGTTGAATAGTTATAGTCGATAACAAAATAAAAACGAGGATATGTCAAAGACGGCTATAACAGTATGAAGGGATTTACTATATTTATTGTCAGGAAAAAATATCTATGATAAAAATTACCTGCACAAAAAAACCGGATTCAATTGGTGAAAAAATTTTATCAACGTTAACTTCACATATTTCACAAAGCAGGAGAGATAGAATAAAAGGATTTAAACGCAGGGAAGATGCTTTTAGTGCTTTGATTGCTGATATCTTTATAAGAACAATGGCCTGTCAGTTTCTGGGGATACGGAATGCTGAAATAGAGTTCAAAGAAAGTAAATACGGCAAACCATACCTTTTACAGTATAAAAATTTTCATTTTAATATCTCACATTCCGGGGATTGGGTTGTTTGTGCTATAGACATTCGACCAATAGGAATTGATGTGGAAAAAATCAGAGAAGTTGATTTCGAAATTGCAAAGCAATTTTTCTCTG
The DNA here is from genome assembly GCA_965372145.1 of uncultured bacterium. Classification (GTDB taxonomy): domain Bacteria; phylum Fibrobacterota; class Chitinivibrionia; order Chitinivibrionales; family JANQEN01; genus CBDVBE01. Next base: position 7,938 of record CBDVBE010000075.1, read on the forward strand.
AAATAGAAAATCTCGAATTATTAAAAAAAACAGGAAATAATAAAGTAGCCTTTTTTTATGATTTATGGACATTGAAAGAGAGTTATATAAAGGCAATAGGAGATGGATTTTCAAAGGAGCCGGATTCATTTACAATAACATTCGGCAGACAGGGACCCTTCATTGAAAGTCCTGAAGAAAAAAATAATTTGCCGAAATATTATTTTAAGCAATACAACATTGACAAAAACTATAAAATGGCCGTGTGTTCACAGAACAGAGAATTTCCTGGGAAAGTAAATATTGTCGGGTTTAAGGAACTCTGTGACGACTTTATGCATTTCGTTGAATAGGTATGTTGTCTCTGAATTTTAATTTCAAATCCTGCCATATTAAAACTACCCGGTCTGTAACAAAAGCAAACACAATTATATAAAAAATGGTCCCATGCATATGAGCATTCCATATATCCAGAGAAAACCAGCCTAAAAGTATCCACTGTACACAGTAAAAACCGGTAACATATTTACTCCAGATATATAACCTGTTAAAGACAGGATTTTCCGGGAGAAGTAAAACCAGATGATAACATATATATAACCAGAGGCAAATAATTCCGGAAATGATTACCACTAATCCTGGTATAATGATCCCATCCAGATATTTACCATTAAATAAATTGGCAATTTTAAACTGTGGCGGCATTATGATCGTAATTATTATCCCCACTGTTAGTATGATGAGTCCCATTAAAGCAATAACATTATAAAATTTTGTTTTATTTCCAGCTTTTTTAAGATGAAATCCAAAAGCCATTCCAAATAATGCATAAGCTAACCAGGGAAATAGCGGGAAGTACACGAATTTATCTGTTCCCCATAATAGACTGAAAATATAATCCAATCCCCGGATTTCAGTCGTCATTTTACTTGCCATTGGGGTAAAAAATAACACTACTGCTCCCAGAAGGAGCCAGATTACCGGTTTTTTTACCAGATGTTTGATGCATACGGTAACGATTATGGCCAGACCGGCAAATTGCAGAATATCTATTTCTTTCATCAAAAAAAGTGGTGTAATAGATTCCATGTCCTCCATTGTCAAATGCCCTGTTATAAGACTGAGATACACGGGAATTACGCCACGTAAAAGGTTCAGCAAATATCCCAGCAGGAATATCTTAACACCTCTGGTTACTCCCTGCCGTAATGTTGTTTTAGAAGAAAAACTGGTGCTGGTGCCCATCAAAAATACAAAAACCGGTGCTGAGAAAATGCTGGTTGTGGCATATATAACATGAGCAAAAGTTGAACCCTTAATTGTACCGGCACAAAATTGTTCTATCACATGGATCACAACCATTAAAAATATGGCTATACCCCGAGCCAGGTCTATCGATCGTACCCTTTCCCGACTTGCGTTTTTAAGAGTATTGAAATTGTTATTACCAGTTAGATCCATAAATTAGAATCTCCGCTTAGACTAATCTATTACTATAATATGCTCGATTAAAATAATGGTTTTGCTAATAAAATAAAAGTATTCATGAGATTTTGGAATAAGAATAAGTCAGAAGTGATAATTTACTAATTTACCGGGGCAAATCAAGATAATAGCGTAACCATTTCATGTTTCTCTGTATTACCAATTTCAGATTGAATTGAATCTTTGTATGATTCTTACCAGGGGATAGCGGGGAAAAATTTAGCAGATACAGTAGTTTGTATTGAATGCCATTTCTACATTGTTATTAATTTAAAGAATTTAGTATATTTGATAATGTAATCTCCCGGAAATGGAGTAAATTTATAAAAGAAGGTTAAATCATACTATGAAGTTCGAATGGGATACAGTTAAAGAGAGTATCAATATAAAAAAATACGGTGTTACATTTGAGCAAGCATCGTATGTTTTTACAGACCCATTTGCCTTGGATAAATATGATGATAGCCATTCCGATGAAGAAGATCGATGGATTCTCCTTGGGAAATCATTAAATAAAATTCTTCTTCTCGTTGTGCATACCTTCAGAGATAGTGATGGTTTTGAACTTGTGCGAATAATTAGTGCAAGAAAAGCTACGAAAAATGAAAAACAAGCATATAACAAAAGGTGTCCAAAATGAAAGATGAATATGATTTTTCAGATGCTGAACAAGGTAAATTCTATCGTCCAATAGAAGATCTTGATATTCCGATTTATCTTGACAAAGAGGTGAAGAGCTTCTTTATGAAAAACAAGCAACTGAATAGTAAAGTTTCGTTAAGCAAAACGATTAATTATCTAATCAAGCAAGATATTGAAATATCGAAAAAATTAGCTTTATAATCAAATTCACTCTCTTTTCTTGCTGAAAAAATAACATTTTTTTATTAGCTAACCCTTCCGAAAATAGTTTTTTATATTTATAGCAAATCGTTAATAGGATGGCAAAAAATGCCACCGCTTAGTTTAACGTTGATAATTCAAGGTGTTTCACTGATCCAACGCCCAATTAGCGCCGGGAAAAACCCAGTATTTGTGCATATGGCTAAACAAAAGAGAAAGCTCACACCTGCCCAAAAGGCGGCGAAGAAAAAAAGACAAAAAGAGTACATGACCATTTTTATTAATGGCAAACAAAAAAGAGTTAAAAGGCCGCCTACTATTGATGGCATGGATGTAGATGAATTCATAAGGAGAAATGCTGACCCAATATGGCTTCACCAAAATGAAATGTGGGAGTATATGGATGAGACTGAATATGATGATTTGTAAATCACAATTTAGATGTAATTATCAGTATCCGATATTTACAGATGATATCTTACCGGAGAAGGCCACATCTCCTTTTTCAATAATGTATATAAACAGTTTATTGCCGGCAGATTTTCCTGTGCCTGTTGTATAGTTCCATGCATACAATGCACTGTTTTTTTCGTACCTTGGTTTAAGTTCCTGTATCAATCTTCCCTGCAGGTCAAATATCTGCATCTTCTCATTCTTCACAGGTTTTCCCTTAACAAAGAATTTAATTTCACTACTGTTTACCCTGCTTGTTACAATATTTTTTCCTTTTAAATCCTGAGAATTATTAAATATAATCGGAATTATATCATTAAAACTAATATCCAGCTCACCGTCGGATACCCAGGTGCTATTATATGAGTACATCAAACATTTATCCGGCATTCCGTCATTATCATATTTAAATTCATATTTGTAATCATTTACCCATTCATTTGAAGCTGATTCCCAGACTAAATCAATATTCTCCGTCAAATCACCACTTCCGTTATAATTATAGGTGAATTTATACTCACCCGGCTCCCAGGTCCCGGATGTATTATCCCACACAGAATGCAATTCTTCAAGGAAATTACCGTCGGAATTATACGTATAGGTATACTTGTCGCCGTATTCTTTCCATGTTTCTGACCCGGTATCCCATTTATACAATATATCCTCGGTAATATTTCCATTGTTATCGTATGTAAAAGAAGTTTTGTAATCCTTTATTTTCCACTCGCCGGATATTTCATCCCATATATACTCAATACAATCTTTTAACTTTCCATTTGAATTAAAGGTATAAGCGGTTCTGGATGTATGTGTCGCCCAATCTCCGGACACGGTATCCCAGTAATAGGTGATATCCTCTGATATTTTTCCATCACCGGTATAGTCATACTCCCATTTTGTTTTTTTATCCCACACTTGTGTAGTAAAATTCCATTTATAATAAATTTCACTTTTCAGTTTGTCATCTGTTGTATAGGTTAAATCAAATTTTTCCCAATTATACCATACATCATTTTCTTCAAAAATTATACCAAACTCTTTTAACTTATTATTTGTTCCATATAAAAAATTATATTTGTACGGCCACCACACACCATCAGCAGCATCCCATTCCTCAACAGCCCATTCGGTGGGCAGGTTGTTTGAGTTATTGGTCATTTTATATTTACAATTATCCGAGATATTATATCCTGTCACATTCCCCTTTGAATCAAAGGTTGAGTTAAAGTTATAGCCGCTCATAGCAACCTTAAAGTTTGAACAGTTATCCCATTTGGCAGCGTTTTTTAAAGCATAACCACTAAAGATGCTTGTCACAAAATCATAATCATAAAAAATGGATAAATATTCTTCAAAATTCACGGTCAGCAAAGCCTCAATATTTGCCATAGAACCGTCAATAAGCCAGCACCAGTCATATATATTCCATGTATCCGACTGCGAACCAACTCTATGTGTTTTTTGAGAAAGTCTGCTGTTTTCGCGAATTGACCTTCCCTTTAATCTTCTCCCGAAATCAGGTGTCGCACTATAAGAAACATGCACAAGTATCAGAATCAGTACGGTAGTAAAAACAGTCAATGATTTTTTCATAAATTCTCTCCTGTTTTGTTAAATGAGAAGTGTAATGATTTATTAAGTAGTGTCTGTCCGGAAACGTCATTCCCGCATGCTCCTGGCGGGCGAAGTGCTCCGCAGGGGTGAATCTATGCCTTAATTAATCCCCAAAAGCTAGATTCCGGCCTAAAAGCATACCGGAATGACGGCAAATAGGCACTTTTCGGACAGGCACTAAGTACTTTTAAGTTTTTTTCTTTTTAAAGCCGGCAAAACCTCTATTCCATAATGTTGTCAGCCGATCTGTTACAAAAACTATTGTTATCATCAACAAAATTGTTTTTACCATATTAAGCTTATCTACAGGAAACCAACCAATAATAATCCATTGTATGCAATAAAAAGCAGTTACATGTTTACTCCAGTAATAGAGCCTTCTGAAAACTGCATTTTCAGGCGTATTCTCAACCAGCAGGTAACATACTGCCATCCAGATAAGCACAAAACCCGTATACCAGATTGCACCAAGCGAAGTATTTCTAAATTGAAAGAATGTTGAGTGCAAGTTTAGTTCTTTGAAATAGGGATCAATAAAAAGGATGGGTGAAAAGAGTGCCACCAGAATAACTCCTACCAGAACACTCTGCCAGATAAATTTTGTTTTATTTTCTGATTTAACCAGGAAATGGCCGTAAGTCATCCCGAACATTGGGTAAGCAAGCCATGGGAACAGGGGAAAGTACACATATTTCTGTGTACCCCAGAGAGGATTTATAAAAATATCCACAAATGGCAGACCGGTTGTAAAACCACGTACAAAAGGTGTAATTAACAGTACGATGCTTCCTGCCAGTACCCAGAATAGGGGTTTTTGGAAAAAATGCTTTATCGTTGCAAGAATTATTAGAGCCAATCCCGCAAAGGGAAGTATATCCACCTCCTTCAACAGAAAGCCGGGTGTATATATCCCGATATCTTCCGGAGTCAGATTTCCGGATTGCAGATTAAGCCATACCGGTAAAGTCCCGCGAAAGAAGTTTAATACATACCCGATAATCATTACTTCAAATCCACGCTTTATACCTTCTTTCATGTTTGCACGACTGGATAGTGAAAGTGCGACACCCATAAGGAACATAAAGACCACAGCACCAACCAGTCTGCCGGTTACATAAATTATAAATGCAAAAAGGGATGCCTGTACTTCCGGAGAACTTAACTGGTCCAGAATATGAATCACAACGACGAATATCAGTGCAAATCCCTTTGCAAAATCCAATGACCATACTCGTTTTTTTTGTGTGGTTTGATTAGATTTCACTTGATCAGTTTTAATTTCATCCATAATTAATTCTTTCTATGTAACCCATTGATACAAAATATTCTGAATTTAGTTATCGTTACCCTGTGTTCCTGTCGGAATGCCATACCAGGCTGTATGCGGCGGCAATGTCTCGCCTTTCATCAATAGAGAAAGCGGACCGATTGATGATCCCTGCTGCATCTCTGTATCATACAGTACCACAGAATTGTTGCCTACGGAACATTCATCGCCGATTTTCAGCTTTGATGCTTTGAATATACGATCCTCAAAAAGGTGGTTCTGTATCACGACGCCATTATTTATAGCTGAATAATCACCAATTTCAACCAGGTCAAATTCTCCCAGAAGGGTTGTTCCAATATAAACATGCTTCCCGATTTTACACCCAAGGAGTCGCAGATACCATGTGAAAAAAGGTGTACCCAGCATTAATGAAAGCATCGGTGCTCCAACCCCTTCATAGGTGCCATTTACCACTTCATTATACCATACGTATGGAGACCATAGCGGTTTAATGGTTGGTTTATATTCACCCATTAACAGGTTCTTGACAACAACAACAGATAATGCCATAACAATTGACGTCCCCAATCCAATCAGCGGAGTAAGTGCAAGGATTACCGGCACTGTTGCATTAATGCATAAAATATGGATAGACAGAATCATTAAAATCAGCCCGCAGATTTCAATAATACTTGGTATGATAATTCTCAGTGTGTCAACCATTAAACGTTTGAATATAAGTTTTTTCGTAGGGTTGTATGTTTCGATTTCCGAAAACCCTTCAACTTTCTGGTGAGTCGGTAACCTGAAAGAGGGAGAGCCCAGCCATTCAGTTCCATCCGGGATCGTATCCATATCAACAGGCGGTGCGGAAAGAACACCAATCAGATTATTATTACCGATATTTTTACCATTAGGGACTAACGCATTGTTACCAACAAAGCTTCGCTTTCCCACTTCAGTCCGGGCGATTTCCACATACCCGCCAAAATACCTGTTCCCGCCGATGATTGAGCCATCAGCGAAAAAACTTTCATCTTTTGCGACAAACAGGTCAGGTGATGTAAGTCCAACAATAGAAAGTTCTGCGCGCGCACCGATTTTTGCTCCAAGCATCCGTAACCAGGGCGGCAGGTACAAGGTCGTATAGATAGGAAGAACTAAAAGGCGGCTCATATTAAACAAACCGTCAATAAACCATTTCCGCAGATAAAAGAAACTTTCCGTTGAATAGATTCCCGGTTTTGTGCGGGGTAATACAACAGCCTTCACCACTACCATAAAAAGGCAGAAGCATATTTCAAATATTGGAATTGAAGCGATAATTATCAAAACCCAGGTAAGCAAATTATTTGTTTTATAGGCCCAATAAAAAAGGACTATGCTGGGAATTGCAGTAACAAGGAGAAACAGTTCGATTGCATAGATTGACAATAGATGCAGAAGGCCAAAAACAACCGGATGTCTTTTTCCTTTTTTATTTTCCGGTGTTTCAGGAACCGCAACATGTGCCGGTCCGGATGGGGAACCAAGTCGGGATTCACCCGGTTCTATTGTTTCTTCATCTGCAAGTAAAGAAAGATCATCCAGACGGGCATCATCGCCTATTCTGGTATTAATACCTATGGATGAATGCATACCGATAAAACAATTGCTGCCGATTGTGATATCACCGATAATCAGCATACCATCTTCAATTTTATATCCCAGAAGGGAGGTGTCGGAGCCGATGCTTGTGTCATGACCAATTGATACCAGATCAAAAATGCTGCAGCTTGAAGTGTCAAACATGCAATTGCGTCCGATCTTTGCGCCCATAAGCCGGTAATAAAGATTCATAACGGGAGTACCTTCAAGAAACCCGGCCCCGCTAAGCATCTGGAAGCGCGAAACCAGCCACCAGCGGAAATAATACAATCCCCAGACCGGATATTTTCCGGGCTTGTATCGCCCAATAATAAGCCATTTGGCTGCAACACTCAAAAAAAACATTGCAGGAAATAATCCAATTGTCAGGGCAATACCGGTGCCAACAGCAAATTCAATGGGGATGTTACCATTCTTTGCTGAAAGATATAATAAATAAAGCACTACAAAGGGTACCGTACCCAACCCATACAGTATATAAAGTGAGACTGTCTGCAATGCGACACTGACCCGGCGTACAGGACGAGGGATATTATTATACACTGTTTTGCTTGACAGTTTTTTTTGCGGCCTCTTTTCCTGCTCGTTCCCTGTTGATGTTCTAAGCCCGAGGGATTCAAGATGTTTAGCAAATTTTTTAATTGTCGGGTTCTGGTACATATCACGAATTGAAATTTCCGAAATGTGTAAATCATTTCGCAGCAGGGTAACGACATGAGCTGCAAAAAGGGAATGTCCGCCCAGATCAAGAAAAAAATCATCTTCCGTTGAAATAGAAGATACGTGTAAAACTTTCTCCCAGATATCCGTAACTTTTTGTTCAAATTCAGTGGCCGGTTTAATTATTTCACGATCCGTTCGCACAAGAGGAATATGAGCTTCCGGAAGGCTTTTTCGATCAACTTTACCGCTTGGCAGTATAGGTATTTCACTAACCAGATCGAGATAGCTTGGGATCATATAGGACGGCAAGCGGTTTTGAAGCAGGTTGAGTATATCGTTACGGTCAAATGTTGGGGAGTTAGTATCCTTGACCACATATGCCGCAATGTCCTTAATACCGTCTTCTTCAATCACTTTTACAACGGCACTGCCGACTCCCGGATGTTCGAGCAGCACGGATTCTATTTCTGATAACTCAATTCGAAAACCACGAACCTTAACCTGATTATCGATTCGTCTTAAAAATACCAGATCGTTATTTTCGTTTAAACGGACGAGATCACCGGTGCGATAAAAATTTAAAGGTGTTTTATCGCTGCCGTTTAAGGGATTTTTTAAAAAATATTTTTCCGTAAGCTCCTGTTGATTAAGATATCCACGTGCTACCCCTGCGCCTCCTATATATAATTCTCCAGTTTGTCCATGCTCAACCGGCAGTTTTTTATCATCAAGAATATATGTTTCATAACCGGGTAATGGTTTTCCAATAGTTATCGGTTTGCCGGGCTTGCACTCTTCAACGGTCGTATTTACCGTGGCCTCTGTCGGCCCATATACATTCAACATCCTGCGATCCGGAACTGCCCATTTTGAGACCAGTTCCGATGGACACTGCTCTCCGCTTACAATCAGTAACCGCACTGTAGGCAAATCTTCCTTTATCATTGACAGGAATGTCGGAACGGTAGAAAAAAACGTGACTTTATGTTTATTTATAAGGCATGCTGTTTCATTGCCAAAGCCAACAACCTCTTTGGTGCCGATAATAAGGGTGGCCCCATTAGAAAAAGCCATCCACATTTCTTCAACTGAACCGTCAAATCCAAGGGGGAATCCATGGTATATGCGGTCTGTAGTGTCAATTTTGCATACCTGGTTAAAAGCGGGGATAAAACTGAAGACATTACGATGTTCGGTCATGATGCCTTTTGGCCGCCCCGTTGTTCCGGAAGTATAGATAACATAACAGAGGTTATCTGGTGTAACACCGGATTCTTCGCAGGAAATCCGACTCGCAGGCTGTTTTGATATTTCATCAGAATGGGAATCCAGAAGAATCTGGGTACCGTTAAAAATTGTTGCTATCTTTTCGGATAATACCTGTTGGGTAAGCAAAACAGAGATTGCAGCGTCTTTTATTATATGCTCAACCCGATCCATTGGATATGTTGAGTCAATCGGCACATATCCGGCGCCTGCTTTAAGTATTGCCAGTAGTGCAATAATGTGTTTTTCCGAACGTTCCAGGTAGATTCCGACAAGGCTGCCGGGGCCTATATTAAAAGATCGTAAATAATGGGCGAGCTGATTCGAATGATGATCGAGATCCTGATATGTCATGCTCTTTGAGCCACAAATCAGAGCTTCCTTTAAAGGATTATTATCAACTTGTTCCTCAAAAATTTCATGAAGGCATCCTGTTTTTGTCATGACCATATTATTCATGAATATACCCCTTGACATTGCATTATTGTGATGTGTATGTGTATAATAATTTTAAGGATATATTAATATTTTTTCTTGTTAGAATTTACGAATGTTTGATATAACCCCTAATAAACTAGCTATATTATAATATACAAAAAAAACTAGAGGTGTATAATATTTTTTTTAATTTTTTATAAAAAATGTAGTCTGGGAAATGCGATTAACAGAAAACAGGGATACTGAACAGTGAGTAATTTTAGCTAAATGTTAATAAAATCAAGTCCATATTCAACCCACCCCTTCTCATCTTCCCTAAGCAGCCATATAAATGCTTTCATTTTCTCGAAATCAACTATCATCCGTGCAATAGTCATCTCATTAAAGAGACTTTTTTTTCTGCCATTTGACGAATCACTCATAAGTTTCTGTATTTCCAATAGCAGCATGGTTTTCTCTATTCCGGATTCAGCCAAATTGAACCTGCTGAAGGTACCATTATTGTTATTCGCATTATCAAGCTTTTTTAAATCGGAGAGGTAGTGATTAGTATGTATAAATGGCAGTTCCGGGGTGATTAGTATCTGGTCTTTTGCTCCGCATTCTATATTCCAGACCATTCCATCTTTGTTGATCAGGTTATGATTATATCCGGAAGCCCGCTGCATCATGGACAAGCGGATAAAATCCTTTTTTGGTTCAATGGTTTCCGAAAGCCATCGGGCAATAATATTTTTGGGTATTCCAATCTGTTTATCAGAATGAGTTAACGTATTGATTGTTTGCACATACCCGTTTGAATTTATAGAAATTGCATTACCACCCAATGTGTTAAAGTAAAACAATTCGAGTATTGTCAGGTCTCCAATAGTCCTTCTCAGAACACAGATATTATCTTTTGCTTCAGCGTCCCAATCCTCGTTATGCGCTATCAATTGGCCGCTATTCGTTATTATTGTTGTGCATTTTTCAGCATCCGATTCACAGGTTTCGCCCTCAATACATAGCCATACATCCTCAAATACCATGCCTGCCCCGTCGGAATACCCTCGTAACTCATCAATAAGGTGGGGCAATGTTCTTGCTGTTATCCCGATACACTTTTGTGATCGATCCGGATTATCCTTCCACGAATTGTCCCTTTTCAGCTCTTCAATTGCTTCCAGGAGCTCATCACCAAAAAGTTCTCCGGTCAGATATCCTGCTTCGTAATAGGTTTTCGCGTCAATTTTATAATAATTTTTATGGTTCATTATTTAGTGTCTGTCCGGAAAGTACCTGTTTGCTGTCATTGTCACTTCCGTTCTGAAGCTTAAGGAATAACAGTCACAGCAAAAAGCGCTGTGACTGATTCTATTATGTCTCTTGTGCTTTCCGGTATTCTTTTCGGCCGGAATCCATCTTTCCTTGATGTTTTAAGGCATGGATTCCCGCCAAAAGCATGCGGGAATGACGTTTTCGGACAGGCACTATTTAGATATATGTTGCCGCTTGATAATTGACAAAGACTAGTGCGATTACCTCTTTAATCTGTCTTTATCCAGAAACTCCTGTGATAAACCTATTGTTATTGTTGCAGAGGCTGTGCGGGGTCCTGTAAATACACCGTCCCAATTTCCAATATTTACAAATAAATCAAGGCAAAAAACATATTTCTGGAAGCCTATACCTGCATTCAATTTAAGTTCATGCGCATTGATAGGGTAGTTTATAGTAACA
>CBDVBE010000076.1:0-18990 GCA_965372145.1 uncultured bacterium
AGAACCCAGAACCCAGAACCCAGAACCCAGAACCCAGAACCCAGAACCCAGAACCTTTGAACGGTTACAAAGAAACATTGGGAATAAAACCTGTTTTAATTTTATTATATTGAAGCTGTAATAGGTATGGTTGAGACTTTTTGCGGGGTAAATGAGATATTATTTTCAACGATTATCTTCTCAAGGCGTTCTTTTAAATACATCAAATCTTTAGTTATTTTTTCCCTATATTGTTCATTATCATGGATAAAACTGCTGATTAAATTTTTATAGTATTCCATGCCACTAAGTAGGTTTTCATAAAAGGTCTTAATATACTGACTCTCTTTTTCAGTTACAGAATGCATGCATTCTGTAACTATATGTTTCAATATTTCCAGATACAATTTCAGTTCGGTAATAAACATATTGGGATGTTCGACGTTATGCAGCAGATTAATTTTGCCATAAATATGTGCTGCCATTTCTGTTAAAGAATAGATTTTGGAAAAGTAGGCTATATTGGGGCCGGGGCATATTGCCGAATTAAAATTTTCAACTTTTTCTATATTGTGTTTTATTAATGCTGTCCCTCCAAGTTCATGGCAGACACAGGACTTTTCCATTACCTTTTTTAATTCTTTTTCCAATGTCGCCTGATCGAGCCCGGCTGTGTTTAGCTGTTCAATTTTTAGCGTTTGATACTGGCGTGAAGCCGTGCAGATGGGCTTCTCGGTAAATTCTGTGTTAAATGCCAGATATCCTTTTGGGCAGGCACTTCCCGGTTTGTTATTCTTTATGCGTAATCGTTTTGCAATTTCACTTGCAGAGGTTCGCAGGTTCTGGAAAATAATATTCAATGGAGAAACATTGCTCATGTAAACGTCATTTTCAGTAGCAGTTGCCAGTTTTTCCAACATGTTCTTATCAACACTCGTTGCTTCCGGTACCATGAGGAAAGGGGTTCCCCAGCCTGTTGCATCTACGTTATAGTAATCTCTGAGAAACGAATTTTCATTGGCCGTAGCTATTCCTCCCTGGACCGTAATAAGAGGTGAAGGGAGTGGCGTTGATGGCGTTTTTCCTTTAAGCTGGAGGCCTTTTTTGAATAAGGGGTACAATGTATCGAACAATTCATTTTTTTTATCCTTAAATTCCTGCAGAACCGGCCCAAGAAGATTACCCTTGGTAGGGAAAGCATGCCCGCCGCAATTCAAACCTGATTCTACACGGAACTCAGAAACCCATAATCCCTTGCGCGCAAGGAGTTTGCCCTGAGTAAGAGCTGAGCGATAATCACTTACCTTGATAATAATCTGCTTCTGAATGTGCCCATCGGCTTGCGGATAAAAATCATCAAAGTGTTCCAGATAACTGTAAAGCATTTTATTAAGGCCTGCTGAAAAAACAATCCCCGAACACAAATCACTTTGTGCATATCCACGCAATGCGGAAAGTGCATCAGAGAACTCAGAAGCCAGTTTCTTATTACCTCTATAATTATCTCTATCAAGTTTCGTCATTATATTAACATCAATAGAGCCTGCGGTAATCTGTTTTTTCAGTTGTTCCTGCTGTGATTTTTTTTCTTTTGGATCCTCAATGGTAATCATTTTAAGGTATTCTTTTTTTAATGAGGATGTTTCCGGCAGGAGGTCAAAATATTTCTGCAGTTCCGTACCCTTTGAGAAAGTCTGATTTTTTATTTCTTTGATCTGTTTTTTTACAATGTCATTAACAAGGTTAAGATAGGCGGTGATCCTGTTGGCGCGAGGGTCATTATTACTGTTGGTGATGGGTTTATATGACTTTTTATGGAGTGAGCAGTAATAGTTACGTATTCTCTCTATAAGTAAATCGTCAACAAGAGATATCACTGAAGAGATACCATATTTTGCGACATGCAGGGGGGTGTCAATCGTAAAACCCGTCCCCATAACGGGAATGAAAAACGAGTGGAATTTCTTAAAATTCATGAAGGAACGTTTATATCCCTCTCAGCAAGGATGAAAAAGATAGTATTTAATGGTATAATATACGTTTTGTACCGCAGTTTTTATTATCTTAAATTTTTATGGTGATGATTATACTCTATTTTTATGGTATTTGGCGTACTATCTTCTGTTTCTTTTCAAAGGTACAATATTCTTTAATGCCTTTAATTTTTAAAATTTGCGCCACGTCAGGAAAAGCTTTCCCGACAAATTCAGGCTTGTGGGCATCAGACCCGATAGTGATTGGAGTATTGTGATCTTTAATTTTTTCTAACAGGATGTCAAAAGGGTCACCACCCTGGACCGTGTAAATTTGAGACCAGAGATAGCCGTTCGAGTTGATTTCTATTGCGACATCGTGTGCTGCCGCGGTTTCGACAATATCTTCGATATATTTGAATACCTTTGTAGTTTTTTTCAGGGGCCATTTTGCATAACGCCAGATAAAATCAAGATGGGCGAGTGAATTAAAGATATCTGATGAAACGATTGCCTTCGCTGCCTTAAAGTAATCTTCAAAGAGCGGCCAGAGATCCTGCCCGGAGTAATTAGCGAGATGTTTCCAGCCGAACCGCGGCAGGCAGTGGATAGAGCCGAGGAGGAAATCAAAATTATATTTTTCAATTAACGGCATAATCAGGTTTTCGGCTCCTTCGATGTAATCAATCTCCAGGCCGGTGCGGATAGTAATTTGATCCTTAAAGGTATCCTTTACATCATCGAGTTCAAGACAATACCGTTCCAGTTTGTGCGCATTCATGCCCCAGTCCCAGTACCTCTTTTTCTGTGATTCAGTCAGATAGTACCGACCGAGATGGTCGGTAAAGCAAATCTCTTTCATCCCTTTAAACACGGCAATTTCGACATAATCGATTATACGCCCGTGAGCATGCCCGCAGTATGGGGTATGAATATGAAAATCCGAAATGATGCGTCTCTTTTTTTTCATGAATTATACATGCAATTCAGTTGTATCCACAGAACCAAAATCTTTACCGCGGGAAATGAGCGGATCGATGTACTCTTTAATAAACTCCACGGTCTGTTGCGGCGCTCTGCCAATAAATTGTGATATATTAAGGATATTTTCCAGTTCGTTTTTATCCAGATTAAATGATACGTCTTCAGCAATTCTTTCAAGGAGATCGTTGGGAAGCCCTTTTTCTTTCACCTGCTTTCCAGCCTCCATTGAATGTACCCGTATCTTTTCATGTAATACCTGCCGGTCACCTCCTCGTTTCACCGCTTCCATTATAATATTTTCGGTTGCCATGAAGGGGAGTTCCTCATTGATATGGCGTTGAATTACTTGAGGGTAGACGACCAAACCGCTGGAGATATTCAGAGCGATGATGAGTGCGGCATCAGTGGCAAGAAACGCTTCAGGAATGGCAAGCCGTTTATTCGCTGAATCGTCAAGGGTACGTTCGAACCACTGCTCTGCTGCGGTCATTGCCGGCGAGGTGCTGAGTGATATAATATAGCGTGCCAGCGCGGTCAGCCGTTCGGAACGCATGGGATTGCGTTTGTAGGCCATGGCCGATGAACCGACCTGGTTTTTACCAAACGGTTCTTCAACTTCCTTGAGGTTTTGAAGCAATCGTATATCATTGGCCATTTTATGAAGCGATTGAGCCACACCCGAGAGGATCGCGGTGATCTGCGCATCAATTTTCCGCGGGTAGGTTTGGCCGGTTACTGGAAATGTTTTGGCAAATCCCATTTTTTCTGAGACTAACAGATCCAGTTTTTTTACCTTTTTATGATCATTGTCGAACAATTTGAGGAAACTTGCCTGGGTGCCGGTGGTCCCTTTTACCCCACGGAATGGTAATTCAGAGACAAAGCGATCAAGAGCTTCACAATCCATTGACAGATCATAAAGCCAGAGGCAGGCCCGTTTCCCAACGGTTGTGCATTGCGCCGGCTGGTAATGAGTGAAACCAAGTGTTGGTTGCTCTTTATTGGTCAGTGCAAATTCTTTTAGTGCCTCAAGAAGCGGTGTCAGACGTTTAAGCAGTAATCGTGCCGCTTCTCGAATCTGTATGAGATCAGTGTTATCACCGACAAAGGCACTGGTCGCACCGAGGTGAATAATTGGTTTTGCTTTAGGACATACCGCAGCGAAGGTATGTACATGTGCCATAACATCATGGCGTGTCTCTGCTTCAATTTGCCGTGCCATGTCATAATCTATAGCATCCACCTGCCGCTTCATTTCTTCAACCTGTTCCGGCGTAATGGAAAGTCCCAATGCCATTTCACTTTCCGCAAGGGCTATCCATAGCTTACGCCAGGTGGTAAATTTAAAATCAGGTGAAAACAAATATGCCATTTCCTTGCCGGCATACCGCTCAATTAAGGGGTTTACATACCTATCGGTTTTAGCGTCTTTCATGGTATCCTGCCTGGTGCGGAATGGGTAACATTTAATTATTATATCTCGTACAATAAAGCGTCAATATAAATAAATCGGCGATAAAGTAAGAGTATTTAAAATAGTTAATTAGTCCGGTTTTAAGATTAAAAAGCATAAAATTAAATAATAGTTGAAAGTCGCTGCCGTACCTTCTATTTTCTAGTGTATATGAATAAAATGGAAACCATTATTAGCGCACAATTTCTTCTTTAGGAGGTGTTATGAAAACGAAACAAATAGTGTATTCACTTGTTGCTATTATGCTGATGCTCTGTTGGGTTGTACCACTCCAGGCACAGTCCACAGAGAGTATGATGAGCCAGGGCAACATGTTGTTAAGAAATGGCGCATTTGATCAGGCGGTATCCGCTTTTCGGAAAGTCATGGCGCGTGATCCAAGTAATTTTGAGGCGCAATTTAATCTCGGTTATGCCTATCTCAACTGGGGACGAAATTCTAATGCGGTGACCGAATTTAAAAAAGCATTGAGTTTAAATCCTGCAAGTGCCGAATGCTGGTCCAATATTGCCATGGCCTATCAAAATCTGGGCAAGTCACAAAAAGCGATTGATGCACTGTATCGAGCAGTACAGCAGAACCCCAGGAATATTACTGCGCGTATCAATCTTGCTACCATGTATGGACAGAGGAAACAAGTGGGGCAGGCAATTGCACAGTATAAACAGATTCTTCAATTTGACGGCACCAATCTTGTTGCCTCAACCAATCTTGCCAAATGTTACATATCTAAAAATAAATATAAAGAGGCCAAACATTATTTAAAGAGTGCCATGGCTATCAATCCAAATGATCCTGAAGCATACTGGGAATACGGAAATATCTGCTGGAATAAAGATAAGGATAGCGAAGGAGCTCTTACCAATTATCGTAAAGCAATTGCATTGCAGCCGAATTCCCAGGTATACTATGAAAACCTCGGTTTACTTCTTGAGGAGTTATGGAAGAAAAATAAGGATGATAGTAAAAAGCAGGAAGCAATTGACGTGTGGGAAAAGTCTCTTATCTATCTGGATGATGCTCTGAAGAAAGAGAGCATTCAAGACCGGCTTGATATGATTAAACGGGGTGAATCACCCTCAGGTAAAGCTACCCCCGAAGAGTTGTTTGGCGATACAAAACTCCATAAGGAGGAGAGTGTCTCACGGGAAGAAAGTGAGGGAACCGGTGGAACGAAAACTATCCATGTTGAAACTTATGATGTCGGCAGTGATTTAAGCAGTCTGGGTGAGGAAGAGGAAAGCAGTGCTTTTGATTTTGATATGAAAAAAGCGGTAAAGAAAAAGAAGAAGGAACAAAAAGAAGAATAATTAAATCCAATAATAAATAGAGAAATGTAAAGCGGATAGCTCTCCTTCGAGTTTTCCGCTTTTTTTTATGATAGATTTTAGAAAATGAATTCATCAGTTGACGCCTCTTGATTAGTATTTTAATAACCATGGGTCATCCCTATACTACATATCGATCTTATTTAAAGAACCGTTTTGGAAAACCTGTGTTAAAAATTCCGATTAACGCAGGCTTCTCATGTCCAAACCGCGATGGAATAAAAAGTGATGCCGGGTGTACCTTTTGTGATAATCGTTCTTTCAGCCCTGCAGCACTTAATTCTTCGTCAGTAGTTTCACAGCTTGAAAAGGCAGTACAAAAAGCTTCTGACACATATGATTTTTTTATACCCTATCTCCAGCCGTTTACAAATACGTATGGCTCCGTTGAACAACTTACATCGGTTTATGAGCCTCTCATCGCCCTTCCCGGTGTTATTGGTCTGGCTGTGGGTACGAGACCGGACTGTTTGTCGGATGAAATCTGTGACTACCTTGCCGATATTGCCCGACGCACTTATCTCAGTGTTGAAATGGGGCTGCAGAGTGCCTCCGATGAAGTGCTCGGTTATAATAATCGCGGCCATACCTTTGCTGATTTCAAAAAAGCTGTTGGGAGACTTGCAGAAAGAGAAATCGAGGTGGTAGCACATATAATGATTGGTTTACCAAAAGATACCCGGGCAAAGATGGTGCATACTGCGCAAGAGTTGGCAAGACTTCCCGTTCATGGAATAAAGGTACATCAGTTAATGATTATAAAAGATACCCGGATGGAACAGTGGTATAACAGTGGAGAGGTGAAACCGTTGACACTAGCTGACTATGCGGAATTAGCAGGTGAGTTTATTACTTACCTCAGGCCTGATCAATATATTCACCGGATAATGGCGGATTCCAAGGTCGAATTCGGGTTGGTTGAGCCATTGTGGAGTGCAGAGAAGTTGAAGTCAGTGGAATATATTAGAAGTTATTTTCGCGATAATAATTTATTTCAAGGGAAGAATTTTAGTGCTGGTAGAAGAGAGTAAGGATTTATTAATTTCTCGCAAAGAAGCCCGATTGAAAAAAATCGGGCTTCTTTATTACTAAAAAACGAATTTTTTAAAGTACTAAGCTGAATAATCCATCTCTGCCAGGTTTTTGAGCAATTTAAAATTTGCGGTTACAATCTTTTGAGCTTTGCCAAGCAGGCGTTCCGATGCTTCAGGATTTGCTCTCTGGAGAATCTTGTAGCGGTTCTCATTGAGGGCATATTCTGCAAGCGGCATGGTCGGATCTTTACTGTCTATCTGCAGAGGATTCTTACCCTGTAAAGCCAGGTCGGGATTGTACCGGTACAGCGGCCAGTGTCCTGAAGCTACGGCATTTTTCTGCTCTTCATAGCCGAGTGTCATGTCAATACCGTGAGCAATACAGTGGCTGTAGCAGAGCATGAGTGACGGGCCGTCATAGGCTTCAGCTTCAAGGAATGCTTTCACCGCCTGATTCGGGTTGGCGCCTATTGCAACTTTACCGACGTAGATATAGCCATAGCTCATGGCTAACATTCCCATGTCCTTTTTAAATGTTGGTTTACCGCCGGCCGCGAATTTCGCCACGGCACCCATTGGCGTTGCTTTTGAAGATTGTCCTCCGGTATTTGAGTATACTTCGGTGTCGAGTACCAGTATATTTACATTTTTACCGGAAGCCAGAACATGGTCAACTCCGCCATACCCGATATCGTATGCCCAGCCGTCGCCGCCGAATGCCCAGACCGACTTTTTGGCAAGGTAATCGATAATAAGAAGCAATTCTTTACAGGTGGAATCTGCGGTATCGGCAAGTTTTGGCTTAAGGCTGTCAATGCGTTGCCGCTGAGCTTCAATAAGGTTGGCATCAGACTGGTCCGCAGCGAGGATTACACCGAGAGCATCTTTGATTGCAGCGTCACAACTGCCGTCAGCGATGATTTTATTAGCATACTCCTGTGCCATGACATTGAATTTATCGACGGATAAACGCATACCAAAGGCGATTTCAGCCGGATCCTCAAACAGGGAGTTGTTCCATGCCGGCCCCCTGCCGTCATCACGCGTGCAGTACGGTGTTGTCGGGAGGTTACCGCCATAGATTGATGAACAACCGGTCGCATTGGAAATAATAGCCCGTTCACCATAAAGCTGAGATACCAGTTTTACATACGCGGTTTCACCGCAGCCGGCACAGGCGCCGCTGAATTCAAAAAGCGGCTTAATGAACTGACTGCCTTTTACTGAGCCGATGTTGATTTTACTCCGGTCAACTTCCGGTAATGACAGGAAGAAGTCCCAATTCTTTGTCTCCTGTTTACGAAGCGGTGTCTGAGGCTGCATAACCAGAGCCTCTTTATCTTTTGCAGGACAGTTCTGTACGCACATCCCACAAGCGGTACAATCCTCAGGAGCAACCTGCAGGGTATATTTCATGCCGCTGAATTCTTTTCCCTTGGCCTCGGTTGATTTAAAAGTTTCCGGTGCATTTTCAAGACAGCTCTCCTCGTACGCTTTCGGCCTGATTGCCCCGTGCGGACAAAGGAGTGAGCAGCGGCCGCACTGAATACATGTATCGGGATTCCATACCGGAATCTGTACGGCGACATTTCTTTTTTCATACTGGGTGGTAGCAGTGGGCCAGGTACCGTCAGCCGGCATCTGTGAGGTTTTAATAGTATGCCCTTCCTGTTTAAGAAGCGTTGCAGTAACTTCCTTGACAAAATCAGGTGCTGAATCGGGAACCGGTTTGATTTCTGTTATTTCATTGGTAACCTCTGAGGGGTACTCAACCTTTTCAATCTGTTTAAGAGCTTCATCAACGGCACTGTTATTCATTGAAACAATTTTCTCGCCTTTTTTGCCATAGGTTTTTTCTATAGCATCTTTGATGGATTTTACCGCTGCAATATCATCCATGACCTGTGAAATTCTGAAAAATGCCGTCTGCATGATGACATTGATACGTGCTCCAAGGCCGAGTTCTGAAGCAATTTTTATAGCATCGATAACAAAGAAATTAAGCTTTTTGTCAATTATCTGTTTCTGAACCCTGCCGGGTAATTTATCCCATACCGTATTCTTGTCGAATTCCGAAGTAAGCAGGAAGGTACCACCGTCTTCGAGGTATTGGAGCATGTCGTATTTTTCCAGGAATGAAAAATTGTGACAGGCAAGAAAATTTGCTTTTGTTACCAGGTAGGGCCTGCGAATCGGTTTCGGGCCGAACCTGAGATGGGAGACGGTAATGGCGCCGGCTTTTTTGGAATCATAGACAAAGTATCCCTGCGCATAGTTGTCTGTTTCCTTGCCAATAATTTTAATTGAGTTTTTGTTGGCGCCAACCGTGCCGTCTGAACCTAATCCATAAAAAAGGGCACGGACTGTTTCATCATCTTCAACGCTGAAATCAGGATCATACTCAATGGATACGTCGGTAATATCATCCTCGATACCAACGGCGAAATGATTTTTAGGGGCGTCCTTCTTCAATTCATCAAAAACCCCTTTTACCATGGCAGGGGTAAATTCCGCAGAGCCAAGGCCATAGCGTCCTCCCACAATAACAGGGTATTCGTTAAATGGCGCATAGCCTTCATACATACCTTCACCAATAGCAGTACGTATATCTTCATACAGCGGTTCACCGATAGAGCCCGGTTCCTTGGTTCTGTCAAGTACCGCAATATGTTTAGCTGATGCAGGGAGTGCAGAGATAAATGCTTTCGTATCAAACGGTCTGTAGAGCCGTACTTTTACTAAACCGACCTTTTCACCGTTGTTGTTCAGGTGTTCAACAGTTTCATGGACCGTTTCACCGCCTGAACCCATAATAATGATAATCCGTTCTGCATCCGGCACACCGACATATTCAAAGAGGTTGTACTGACGGCCGACAATTTCAGCAAATCTGTCCATGGCTTTTTGCACTATTGACGGACATGCCTCATAATATTTATTAACCGTTTCCCGTCCCTGAAAATAAACATCCGGATTCTGGGATGTTCCCCTGAGTGTCGGGTGGTCGGGAGACATGGAGCGCTCGCGATGCTCTTTAATGAATGTATCATCAAACATCGCACGCATATCATCATAGGTCAATTCTTCTATTTTCTGAATTTCGTGGGAAATGCGGAATCCTTCATAAAAGTGGATAAAAGGAATACGCGATTCAAGTGTTGCAGCCTGGACAATCAGAGTGAAATCCATAGCCTCCTGAATACTTGCAGAGCTCAGCAGTCCGAATCCTGTCTGACGGACGGCCATGACATCGCTGTGGTCGGCGAATATTGAGAGAGCCTGACAGGCAATAGACCGCGCCGTTACATGGAATGCCGTGGGAAGCAGTTCCCCGGCTATTTTGTACATATTCGGTATCATAAGAAGCAGTCCCTGGGATGCGGTAAAAGTAGTTGTCAGGGAACCGGAGCAGAGTGCACCGTGGACAGCCGCGGACGCACCGGCTTCCGACTGAAGCTGCGAAACAACAGGAATCGTGCCCCAGATGTTTTTTTCTCCCCGGGCGGATTTTTCATCGGACATTTCTCCCAGGCCTGATGAAGGGGTAATTGGATAGATTGCGATAACCTCATTAGTCGCATGGGCTACATATGCACAGGCTGAATTACCGTCATAAGGGACTCTTTTTCGTGCCATTTTAATACTCCTGGATAATAATGAGTTCTAAAAATTTAGTAAAGACTACCAAAATATATTCAAATTGTTGATTTTAACAAGGTGCTGAAATATCTAAATAAGTTTAAATTGATGTGTATGATAATTCAATATAAATATGAATTACTGAGAGGTTTTTTCCATTGAAAACTAGTGAAAGATAAGTTTAAAAATACCTTCCCCAGTGACCGTGGCAATAGTGACCAATATCCCTGCAATGGTAACCCCCAGAATGTTTGCTTTAAAGAACTGCCAGGGAGTAAGTCCCAGAATGTATGCGCCGAGGGCTCCGCTATAGGAGCCTGAACCGGGAAGTGGAACACCGATAAAGAGTGCGACACCAATTGTGCCGTATTTACCGACATATTTTTCAACCCGTTTCTGCGTGCGTTTAACAAAAAAATCGTACATTTTTGCAAAAATGGTGATATGAAGGAAAAATCTGGTAAAGATATCGAGCAGAAAGAAAACAATCGGGCCGAGGATCATATTGATAAAGACACAGAATACGAATGCATAAGGCCATTTCCAGCCGAAACCGGATACCGTAAGGTGCAGCGGGAGATCAACACTCCCGCTTAATATCGCAACCGGTATACTGAAACGAAGCTCAAAGAGAGGGAGAAAGGTAAGGGCTGTGAGAATAAGCATCTGTTTAATAAGCATATATTTTTACTCTTTCCAGCCGCTCTTTCCGATAAGCGGCACGAACACCACACTTCCTTCATTACTTTTTGTGATGCCGTTTTCGGTTTTATGATATATTTCAAGATCCTGTACACTCTTGTTGCCGGAAGGGATGACCAGCCTGCCATTGATTGCCAGTTGGTCAGTAAGTTCCCGGGGAACAGCAGGTGCCCCTGCAGTAACTATAATCTTATCGTATGGGCCATATTGCGGCCAGCCGCGGGTACCATCAGCAATTTTAAACACAATATTCGCATACCCCATCCCACGTAATAATTTTCGTGAGCGCTCACCTAATTCCCGATGCCTTTCAATAGTATACACACGCTTGGAAAACTGTGCAAGGATAGCTGCCTGAAATCCAGACCCGGTGCCTATTTCCAGTATTTTTTCATTGCCGCCTTTTTTCAGCTCAAGAAGTTCTGTCATCAATGCGACGACATAGGGCTGTGAAACTGTCTGGCCGAAACCGATAGGGAGTGCGTTGTCATCATATGCCTGCTCAAACAGCGCCTCATCCACAAAGAGATGACGGGGAACGTTCCGGAAGGCTTCAAGAACATTTTCGTCTTGTATCCCCTTGTCACGGAGTTTTCTGATCAGTTTTTCACAGGCGATTTCAGGTTTCAGATATCTTACGACCATAGTATTTATTAGATGTTTTTAATTTCTTTATTGTAAACCATACCTTCAAAACGGCCATGACCCAGCGGAACATATCCTTGAGGTGTGATATGTGGCTGCGTGTACTACAATATAATGTCTGCACCGGTATAAACCGTACAGGAAAACCTGCTGAACAGGCTTTTAAAATAACTTCCGATTCCATTTCAAAGCGGTTATGAAAAAGGGAAACATGGTTGAGGAGTGCTGAAGAATAAACTCTGAATCCACATTGGCTGTCCTGGATTCTGCATCCACACATAAGAGATAAAATCGCGGATGTTACTGTGTTGGAAAATATCCTTGCCGGCGGCATTGCGTGCAGTGAAATGCTTCGGGCGCCGATAATAATACCGGCATCTGAGAATAGATGAATAGCGTTAATAAATGACGGGATGTCCCCAACAGCATGCTGGCCGTCAGCGTCCATCGTCAGAATCCAATGTGCGTTTTTTCCTAAAAGGCAGGCAAATCCCATTTTAAGAGCAGCGCCTTTACCCAGGTTCGTTTCCTGCTTCAAATATTCAACCGCATGGTTCCTGCAAATTGATTGTGTGTCATCGCGAGATCCGTCATCAACAATACAAATGTGATCCTGTGGTGCGATAGTTGACAGAGAGGGTAGTAATATAGCAAGGTCTTTGGCTGCGTTATATGCAGGTATAAGGATGAATACCGTTTCGGGCCAGGTTATTTCAGTGTGAATATTTTTTTCCATGAGCTGTTTAAAGAACACAGGGGAATCGTTTTTAATTCATGTGCATAGAGATTACAAAATAGTTAAATCTGCGCGGTGCGACAAAGAACATTGTTATATTGGCGGTTAAGATAATGCTTTATTAATCCTCCCCGGTACTATATAATCAGACTGGATATTCAACAGCTTTCCTGAATGTAGGTACCTGAAGTAAGGTTCTGTTCAATGAAGAACTCCGGTGAAGATAAATATACTGGCCCATTACTATTGATATGTTCTCCCCGTGAAAAGATGCGAAGGATTCTTTGTGCAGGTTTAACACAGGGTAATTTTAGAGTAATGCAGGCTGATTCTCTGTATACCGCAGGAGTAAAGGCCAATCAATATGTGCCGGATCTGGTTATTTTAGATATAGCAAAGGATAATATAAAAGATTTCCTCTTTATAGAACGTCTTCAGAAATCGATTCGTACCAGGAATGTCGCAATTCTTGTATCGGTAACTGAGAAGGTACATCGTATCCTGAGTAAAACACCGCATATAGAAACTGATACAGAAAGCAGTACAAAAGAAGAGGTAAAAAGCAATGTGCGTATTCTCGAATACCCTTTTCATTTTGCAGACCTTCTCAAAGAGATCAATAGTGTCATGCAGTATAAGCAGAGTGAGAAACCATTAAAACCAGCGGTTGACATAAAGGAGAATACAATTCTAGGTAATCAGCTTTTTGATTTTCAGATTACTGTACAGACAAAGTTAATTAAAATAGAGAGTTCATTGCAACATAAGTGGGCATTTCCATTTACGGTCATCAAAGCACTTGATATTATCAGTACCGAGTCCGGGGGATGTCGAGAGCTTGGTAAATGTATTGAGTCGGACCTTGCAGCCGCATCATCCCTTATACGTGTCGCGAATGCGGTCTATTATGCCAAACGGGATGGCAGAATCTCGGATGTTACCGATGCGGTGGTACGGATCGGTTTCCATGAAACCCGGAATCTGCTTGCATGTCTGGCGTTTATTGAGATATCGCCTGAAGTTTATAAACGGTATGGGTTCTCACGCCGGGAGTTCTGGATGCACTCTCTTGCGACTGCTGTAATTGCGGAAGCGTTATGTAAAAATTGCCGCTATGATCGGCCGGAGCTGGGTTTCGTTGCAGGACTTGTTCATGATCTGGGAAAGATCCCGCTGGATAATAATTTTAACCAGGTATTCCCTCGCCTTCTGGAAGATACCACGCATAAAGTAATTCCCTTCTATGAGGCGGAACAGTATTTGATGGGATTTACCCATGCTGACCTGGGGCACTACTTGACAACAGCATGGAATTTTCCCGAGACTATTACCCATACCATTTTACATCACCATAATCCGGGAAAAATACAAACCGTAAAATCAGGAGAGGAGCGGATACTGCAGGAAGCGGTATACGTGGCCAATATTTTTGCGAAAGCTTTGAATCTGGGACATAGCTGCGATGAAGTGCTTGGTGAGATTCCGAATCGTATGCTCAGGGAGCTTCAGATACCGCGAGGCCCCAAAAGAACGTTCTTCAATACTATTTTTCAATCGCTTAAAATTTTTATTGACTATTTGAATCTACCCAAGAAAGATCTACTTATAACCAAACCCTGTCCGGTTAAAAGAGGCTCTGATTTTACTGTTGTCTTTGGAGAAAACATTGACTTTCATCCTATTGTTTTGGCACTTGAGAATAGAGGGTACTGTGTAAAAATTGTTAAAAAGATTACTCCTGAGATGGAGAAAAAGACGAAGATTGCCATTTTTATTCCGGATAAAGGGAGCCCTCTCGATATTGTACTGGAGAGTGAAGAGGAGGAATCTGAGAGTAAATCCTCCTATTTAAAAATGTTTCTCCTTGAAGATATTGATACGAAGCAATCCGCCCTGGAATTTAATAAAGGTGATACCATTCTAATGGACCGCCATACCTGTGATATTCGTCTTGTGTTGCATGCATTTGATGAATACCTTGAAAATGTTGTCGTTCCCGAGCAGACTATTGTTGAAGAATAGGCGTGATACACTTTAGAAGATGCGGTGTCATACCGGATAACTATTGTCGAAATGGTTTAAAACTCGATCGAAATATGATCGCAAAACAGAACAATATATTTTATGTGAGGAAATCCGGTTATATACTAAAAGGGTAGACATATGGCAATTGCCGTCGTTGAATTTGTATCATACAAAGAGACGATCACCAGGGCACTGGATCAAATAGGCGCACGGGAAACAGTTGCAGCGCAGAAGAAAATTCTAATCAAACCCAATCTCATTAACAGTTCCCCACCTCCGGTAACAACACCTGTAGAGTGCATAGGTGCGGTTATTGAATATGTACGATCATGTACGAAGGATGCTGAAATTATTGTTGGCGAGGGGTGCGGCAGCTCTTCACGGGAAACGGATGAAATATTTACAGCTCTCGGATACAATGATTTAGGTGAGCGATATGGTGTAAGCCTTCTTGATTTGAACTATGCGCCATTAAAGAAATTAGAGGATGAAAACTGTCCCTGTTTTCCCCACATGTATCTTCCTGAAATTGCCTTCACCCATTTTATCATTTCAGTTCCTGTCCTCAAAGCCCACTCACTGGCTGATTATACCGGCACCTTGAAAAATATGATGGGCTTTGCTCCGCCGAAGTACTACTCCGGCAGATATGGCTCATGGAAGAAAGCGGTATTCCATGGGGAAATGCAGCAGTCGATTATTGATCTGGTGCGATACAGAAGTCCGGACCTTTCGCTCATTGACGCGACAATCGGCCTGCCTGATTTTCACCTTGGCGGACCACCGTGTGATCCTCCGGTTAATAGGATTATCGCCGGATTTGATCCGTATGAAGTTGACCGGGAGGGTGCACGGTTACTGGGTATGGATTGGAGGAGGATACGGCATTTGGCTGAGAAGGTGTAACCACGCTCACCATATTTCTTTCCCTCTATTATCGTCCACGGACGGGTGGCCTAGACTAACTCAAAGTGTGACAATACGATCACCAGTGTGGCCTGGATCTGTGATCCAGGCCACACTATTTGTTTTTGCTGTCACTCTTTTTGGTTCACACTGATCCAAGGCACCTGCGACAAGTTGTCGAAAAACAGGCTAAATTTAACAGAATCTAAATAGCTTCTTTCAAAAATCCACTGGCAAATTTATGAAGCACACTACCTATCAGGGTCTGATAGGGGATACCTTCTCGTGCAGCTCTGCGTTGTAAGGCGGAAAGATCATTGTCAGAAATCCTAATATTTATCTTCCTATTCTTCCTCATTGTATCACGTGCAATTGACTGATAATCAGATCGTGATTTTGACGGTTTCAATTTTCCATTCTCATATGCTTCCAAGATTTCTTTCTCGTATTCATCAAGGATTATCTTTTTTTGCATTTTTCTCATTTTAACCTCCAAGATATTTCTTAGTCGCCTTCCTGCTAGGAATTATCGTTTTTAGGAAATATTCGTTTTCACTGATAACTATTGGAACCAAGTAAGCATATCCCTCCACATCAACTATCATTATTTTTTGATTCGGATATTTTTTCTTATTGGGGTGATCCGTTTCTATAACTTTTACCCCTGATTCAATCTTCTGAACAATTTCTTCGAAAGTAATCCCTCTTTCCCTGGCAAGAAGTTCGTTTTTTTCTGTATCCCACCTAAATATTTTCATATTAATATTATAAGACATTGTGGAGACAATGTCAATACTTTGTTATTATATTTTTTTATTCTTTAGCACAACATATAAATTATATAGTTTTCTGTTTTACCTCTTGAATATAAAAACTCAACTTTGTTAAATCACTAAAATTTGCCAAAAAGGGCAATTAATTCTGTATAACATTGAATTTTAGCACAAATTGCAGTTTCTGTCTTTTAAAGGTCTATAACAATCTAAATTCCATAACATATATATCTAAATGGATTTTTTCTCTAATGCAGAATAATGAAGATCAAGCAGGCTGATATAGATCAATATAAAATATGGTTACGTTTTTCCTATGATTTATGAAATGAGTAAAGTTTCCTTATTAAAAGAAAATAATATCACATTTCGAAATGTGAAATAATCACCACAAGATGCATTTATTTTAACACTACCAAATAATCCTGAGTCTTAATTCCTTAATTCCTCAGACCTCGTATGGCATTCTTCTATACGTTCTTCCAAGTGTGGGATAAGTATATGGTGAAGGGAGATCGTTAAACGAGAATTAATCCCCATCCAGCAGTCTGCCAATACCGCCCAGCACAGACCCCTCACCCTTGGCGCTGCCGCCGGCTTTTGGTGCATGTTGCAGTACCCGGTCCGCCAGGCGGGAGAACGGCAGGCTCTGAAGGTATATTGTGCCGCTTCCGCTCAACGTTGCAAGGAATAATCCTTCACCGCCGAAGAACATGGATTTCAGATTACCGGCCCGTTGAATATCATAGTTGATGCCGGGTGTAAAGCTGACAATGCAGCCGGTATCTACCCGGATCGTTTCCCCATGTAACTCTTTTTTAACGATAGTACCACCGGCATGAATGAATGCCATGCCATCGCCAAGGAGACGCTGCAGGATAAATCCTTCACCGCCGAAAAAACCGGTACCCAGCCGCTTGGTGAATGCAATGCTCACTTCAGTGCCCAGAGCTGCACAGAGGAACGCGTCCTTCTGGCAAATTAACTCGCCACCTATTTCGGCCATGGATACCGGGATGATCTTACCGGGGTAGGGTGCACCGAACGCCACACGTTTTTTACCGCTGCCGCTGTTGGTAAAATGTGTCATGAAAATAGATTCGCCGGTTAATACCCGTTTGCCTGCATCAAGTAGTTTTCCAAACAACCCCTTGTCCGGCTGAGAACCGTCTCCCATCTTTGCTTCAAAGGTTATCCCATCCTCCATCCAGTTCATGGCACCGGCTTCTGCAATAACCGTTTCACCGAGGTCAAGCTCAACCTCTACAACCTGCATATCATCACCAAAAATATCATAATCGATTTCGTGACATTGCATGATGATTAGTCTCCTTTCCGGGAAAAATTTATTTGATTTATTTAGTAAATAATATATATAATTGACTTGGAGATATTTTTATCAGAGTGAGACAAGATCATATTCTTTTCAGTACATAAGAAAAAGGGCGTACTAATGAGAATCAAAATACTATTACCAGCCATCAGCCTTTTTATTATACAGTGCTATTATCCTATCAGTTACACCTATACTATTGATGTGAAATCAAAAACTATTGAATTGAAATATAATGATCTCCGCTCCGATGAAGATGTTGATTCTTCAATTGCGAGGGACTGGCGGGATTTAAGAAAGAGCCTGGATTATCATGACAGTTTATATGAATCGAAATATTATAAAGTTATCTCACGTAATATTTACCAGGAAGATACCGCGCTCTCGGGTACTTTCAAATATAAAATAGTTATGACAGACAGTTCCTATTCTGTAGTGAATATGCTGAAAGCTATTACCGGTTCGGATGAAGAACAGGATGTCAGCTGGCATGCAACAAGAAAAGAGATATTTCTCTTTGTTGATAACGATGCGGATTATATCCTTAAAAATTCCAATGGGAAAATAATCCGGACGGATAGTACCGTTATTTCGAGGTGGTCAATGAATGATTCCCTTTTTCAATTTGTCTTGAGTGTGGATTCATGCTGTCCGGGAGCATCGTTGTTACCCTGTTATCTTGCAGACAAGAGTATAAAAAAAGGTAAAAAGTGGAAATAATAAAGGTCTCAAATGCGGTAAAATATATCCCCATCCAGGTGGTATATAACCTGGCAATAAACGGATTTATTGTCAGCGATAACTGTGTTATTTACCAGATGAAAAATGAGAAACATCTGCGCCTACATTCTATCTCCTACAGTGTACCTCAGGCCTATGAAGAATTAATCGGAAAACACGGCTCCAATTT
The DNA here is from genome assembly GCA_965372145.1 of uncultured bacterium. Lineage (GTDB taxonomy): Bacteria > Fibrobacterota > Chitinivibrionia > Chitinivibrionales > JANQEN01 > CBDVBE01. Next base: position 18,442 of record CBDVBE010000076.1, read on the forward strand.
TAAACTTTTTTTTATAATCTTCGAAGGGCACATCTGCAAACTGTCCATGTTCAGGATGTGCCCGTATATTGATACGGTTGCACATAAGGTTATTAATAAGTGTGCGAGGTTTATAAATTAGTAACCGTTCACAGGTTCTGGGTTCCCCGTTCCAGGGTTACATCGACATATTCTCCGCTCATATAGTAAACAGGGACGGTGGAAGTTTATCAGCTTATAACATAATACCTTTAAAAAAGAGACCGATATTTTACGACTGGATTTGGTTGATCAGCTGGGAATGAGGGTGTAACAGCACGCCAGGGCGTGAAAACACGCCAAGGCGCGTCCTATGGAAAAATAGTATCCGTCATGCTGCCTCCCTAAAATAGTGATGATGCAGGCCAGATAGAATAGGCATTTTTAATATCTTTCCTCTCTTCTGTGGTACACACGCATTAGGAATGTGTTGATCAATACCTTTATGAGGACGTCTCGAATTATAATAGTGAATGTATTCCTTAAGAATGTTTTTAACCTGGTCCTTATTAATAATAATGAAATAATCTA
>CBDVBE010000077.1:0-18806 GCA_965372145.1 uncultured bacterium
AAAAAAGAAACATACTTTACACCGCTGCTTTAGATCAAATAATTCACTCACAGAAATAAATGATCGTAATCCTAATCATAATCGTAAATCGTATTTTAATTTTTTACCCAATCCGTTTCAACGGATTTATCACTTCCCAAAGACGGGTTTTAACCCGTTAGTCCTCTAACAAAAAAAAGCAATTGAAAATCAATTGCTCTTTTGGAAGACCTATTTATTGATAATAAATGGTGTTGTAAACTTATTTTTTTCGGTGTCTAACCGGAGTATATAGGTCCCGGAAGAAAGGTTGTCAGCGGCTTTAAAGGTGGAACTTCCGGTGCCTGCCCTGGTAACAACGCATTTTCCATCAAGATTATAAATACCCAGGGAGTATTGAATATAGTGAGGCAACTGTACATGCACGGTACCATTGTATGAAAAACAGGACACATTCTTATTTGTACCATTCTCAACCTGGTCAAAATCAATATGCACTGATGCCAGAAGTTCTTCCAGGGCTTCATCAAGTAATGGATAAGGGTCTTTCCCCTGGTTTGACCATACCCCCGGAGAGATAAATCCACTCTTAAACCGGACGATTCCTTCAAAACCTATCGCATAAACAGCGGAGTATTCTCTCTTTTTGTTATCCTCGGGACAATAGGTTTCGTAAAGCTTGGCCCATGATTGATCATCATCGTCGATCAATCCCGGTAAAGACATGTTAAATTTCTCCTTATAATCCTCATAATAGGTTATCTTCTGGGCAAGTGTAGCATCAGAAACATATTTACTGTTTCCATGCGCTTCCCACTGGTACACATCATACATGGTAAAATATGGATCGGATTTATACTTCTGATAGACTTTTTCGCGAGCTATAGCGGCCCCGCTATTGTTGCAATAAGGCGGTCAGGTAATACTTCCTGCAACAAGTACGATGATTTTTTCACCTATCAACGTATCGAGGTCGAACTCCTTATCGAGGTAATGGTACATCTGAAATGATGGTGCTTTGTCCCCCTCCTCAATCCAGGCTGAGGTATTGGAAGACAGCAAACCGACAATGAGAAATGTGAGATACAATAGAAAGGCTATTTTACGCATAGGCCCCCACCTTCTATTTGAATGAAATATGTAATAAAATTAAAAAACCTTAAAATTACGACAGCATTGACTGTATATATCCGGTAAAAATGCCATAATCTGCACGCTTTACCTATTAATGAAATATATACAATTATGTACACCATTCTCCTATATTTCTGCATCGTAAACGAATTTATGTTCACCGGTAGTGTACAACCTTCAGCTATTCTGCAGGCAGGATATTCGAATTAGATTCTTGTCGTTAATGAAAACAATGACATTACTATTCGGACAGTTATAAAAATGACCCATTCCTGCGATCACCGGCTAATCGATAGTGCCGGGGGTGCACAATTCCTTAAATATCTGAAAGATGAAATCGAATATCCGATATTGACACTGCAGCAGGTAGGATGTAGTTTGGATTTTAAAAGAAATTGGATTATTGGAATGATGGAATACTGGAGTACTGTTTTCGAACAAGGAAAATCTTTTTCATTACTCCACTACTCCATTTATTTCTACCACTTGAACATTTGAATCATGCTTACTTAAGGAAATTTCTATGTCATCACAATATGATTTCGACCTTGTAATCCTCGGTGCAGGCCCCGGCGGATATGTCGCGGCAATCCGGGCATCTCAACTGGGATTGAAAACCTGCATTATCGAAAAGGACCAGCTGGGCGGCATCTGCCTTAACTGGGGATGCATCCCGTCAAAGTCACTCCTGCATCAGGCAGCCCTTTTTTCAGATATCCCCCTTCTTGAAAAAATAGGCGTTACCGTATCAACCGAGCATTTGAATTATGCTGCAGTGCAGGCGAATTCGCGAAAAGCCGCGACAAAGCTGTCAAGGGGCGTTGCCTATCTCATGAAGAAAAACAACGTTACTGTTAAAAACGGTACCGGTGCAATCACCGATGATCATACGGTTACAATTGACAATACTGAAAAAGTCACCGGTGCAAACATTATTGTCGCAACAGGCTCCTCCCCTGCCCGGATCCCCGGATTCGAATTTGATGAGGAAACCATTCTTTCCTCAACAGGAGCACTGCAGCTGCAGTCACTACCTAGAAGCATTGCCATTCTCGGCGGCGGCGCTATCGGCGTTGAATTCTCCTATGTTTTCTGCTCGTTCGGTGTAGAAGTGCACCTTATTGAAATGCTTGACCGGATTTTACCGCTTGAAGACAGCGAAGTGGTGGATGTGGTTGTCAAAGCACTCAAGAAAAAGGGCGTCAGTGTATATACCGGTACAAAAGCTGAATCCTGCCGGCAAAACGGGGATGTGTATTCGGTCACCCTGTCATCCGGCAATGAGCAGAAAGAAATCTCCGCTGAAAGGATACTTGTGGCGGTCGGCCGATCCTCTAACACGAAAGATATCGGTCTGGAAACAGTGGGTATTGCAACGGAACGGGGATGTATTCCCGTTGGTGATTATTACCAGACTACGGTTCCGCATATCTATGCAATCGGTGATGTTATCAATACTCCCCTTCTTGCGCATGTTGCCTCGCGTGAAGGCGAAATTGCGGTCGAGCATATTGCAGGGAAAGACACGGAAACCGTAATCGATCCCGCTACTATCCCAAGTGCGGTATATTGTGAACCGCAATTGGCAAGTTTCGGGTTGACAGAGGCAAAAGCAGCCGATGAAAAAATACCCTTCGGAAAGGCGGTATTCCCCTATCGCGGTGCCGGCAAATCTATTGCCATTGAGAAACCGGACGGCCTGGTTAAATTACTGTATCATAAGGAGACAAAAGAGATAATCGGAGCCCATATTGCGGGAACAAATGCCACTGAAATCATTCATGAACTGCTGGTAGCTAAAAAAGCTGAACTGCTGCCTGTTGACATTGCAGATACGATCCACGCGCACCCGAGCATCGCAGAAGCCATTATGGAATCTGCGAAACTGGTTGAGGGGAGAGCTATTCACCTGTAGGTTCAGGTTATTATACAGTGTTGTTTGCACCCTATATGGGTGCGATATATTTCCTCTATCTGGGATTATATGATGCCCTTACAGGGCTAGTGCTTTCGTTTTAACAGTGTGTTAACGTTTCTGCTTAGTTGCAGTACACTCCCTGCTATGCTTGACTGTCAACTCCAGCATATTGTTAAAAATCATTTTCAGTACAATCTTCAGTACAATCTACTGTGTTTTTCTGCCACGAATTTTTAAACCTTATTTTTGCTTTTAATACCTTAGTAACCAATTGACACTCCCAAAAATCCTACCTTATTACCTTATTTCTGTGTAACGTATCCTGATAATGTTTTATCCCTATAACTGAATATGGAAGCTCCTGGATAAATCTGAGTAGAAGCGGAATAAATCCCTCCGCTTAACTCATGTTTATAAATTGTTCATATTCCTCGGCAAAAGTCACCTTTTTATGATGGTTGATCGGCAAAAAGATATAGCCGCAGGCTATTTGCTTCGAATTTTTCTATTTATTTCGATTACGGAGGCAAAGTGCCACTGGCACTTGTTTTGACCGACCACCGCTTCGCTGATCACAACAACGATTTAGGAGTTATAACGCTTAGTGGTCTTGTTCAAAAATACTATGACGTATTATCTTCCTCTTCCTCGTCCTCGTCTCGAAAAAAAAGATCCGAGGACGAGGACGATTGGGAAGAGCAACGGAACAGGGCGATAAAAAACGTCAGCATGATTATAAACACATGTACTTAGGCTCAGTTTTGGTAAAATCAAATAATATGTCTCGCCCTAAGCTCAAGCACTTTGCTATATCTCTGGAAAATAAAAATCCGATTTTTAAATATCCAGCATCTCATTCATCGCCCCGGTACGATATCCTTTTATATCGAGCGCGACATAGGTGAATCCGGCCTCTTTGCATAACGTTTCAAGCTCGCTGCGCGCCTGCCATGCCTTGTCCATTTCCCCGAGGATAAATTCCAGCCGGGCAAGGTCCCCGTGACTTCGTACCCTGAACTGGGTAAATCCAAGCCCCCGTATCCCCTTCTCAGATTGCCCTGCTCTGTCGAGCTTCTCTTTGGTGATTTTTTCGCCGTAGGGAAATCGGGAAGCCAGGCAGGCAAAAGAAGGTTTCGTTGCAGTCGGCAGGTTTAATTGCTCGGAATAGAATCGTATCTCTCCCTTTGTCAACTGTGCCTCACAGAGCGGTGAGACAATATGCAATTCCTTGATAGCCCGCATACCCGGCCGGTAATCGCATAGATCATCCGCATTACTACCGTCAAACACCGCCTCATACTGTTTCTCCTTTGCGATGTTCGTGATAATAGTAAACAGTTCATGTTTGCAGTAGTAACACCGGTCAGGAGGGTTATCAGAAAATCCGGGGATATCAATCTCTTCGGAGACAATTATACGCTGTTCAACACCCAATTGTTTTGCAATTTCCTTTGACTCTTCAAGTTCAAACTCCGGATAGGTGGATGAAGTCGCGGTTACTAACAGTAATTTATCACCCAGAACCTCTTTCGCCACCCTCGCTAGGAACGTACTGTCAACACCTCCTGAAAAGGCGATAACCGCTGATGAATATTGTCCGATAATCTCTTTTAGCTTTTCCAGTTTATCCATTTCCTGGTCCTTTTTGCTGCTGATTTAATTTATTACTAATATACTTTTCTTTCACCTTAATCCACTTTAAATCAATTTCTTGGCGTAAATCTTTTTTACAGGTTATATTTCATTACTGGATAAGAAATTGTAGTTTTCAGGAAAGTATCCGGGTATTTCAATTCCACAGAGAGGCTGTTAAATGTCTTGAGGAACTGAAAACACGTTTAGAGAAGTTTAGTCTAAGATTATCAGAACATAAAACACGTCTAATTCGTTTCAGCAGATTCGGAGAAGATGATAATTGCAGGTTTGGTTTTGCATAAGGGATGTATTGCTGTGAAATCTATCACCAGTTTTTTTGGGGCACGTTCATCTGAGCCACCGGATAAAGATAAAATTATTTTCCTGACCGCAACGAGGAATGGTGATCAGCGCACGATGCAGAAATTGTTAAAGAAGCATCCATCCATAATACACGCACGGGCAAAAGAGTCAATAACCGCATTGCACTATGCAGCATTCCTTGGCCATTACAATTTAGTGAAGATACTCCTTAATGCAAGCGCCGACATTCACGCAACGGTCACTAATGGCTGGGCACCGCTCCATTTCGCAGCAAGCGAAGGGGAAGTTGAAATCATTGAGCTACTTCTTGAGTATGGCGCTGATATAAATGCACGGGATACAAGAGGCGTTACTCCTTTAGGGGTTGCTATAGCGGCTCGAAGGGATAATTCCGAGCAGTTTCTTTATGAAAAAGGCGCCGGTATGGGGGGAGAGGACCTGTCATTTCTTAATGATGGAATTGAACTGTTGAGTAGAAACGATCCTAAAAGGGGTGTCAGGGCTCTTAAAGAAGCATTACGAATCAATCCTATACTCGTAAAAGCACATCAGGTTCTTGCAATTCACTATATGGGAATTCAAGATAAGAATGAAGCACTAAAGCATTATGAAATTCTAAAAGATATTGACCAGAAACTTACCCGGGAGCTGCTGGAAACTCCTTTGGGTCATCTTTTTCAGCAAGGACAGTAAATGTCCACCACGGGATGTACAGGTTTATACCTCTATCATCAACCATGCAGGATACAGGATTGTTATTCAGATCATAATTCGTTCATGTACTCGTAATCGATTGTAAATGTGTAATCTTCTCTATCTGTGAAGGTGTGAAACAGTGTTCAAGCACACTCTCAAAGCTGAAGGCAGCGGCCATTATCCTCCTCCGACAAACTGTACGATCTCCAGGTGATCGCCTTCCGCCAGGAGCGTTGCAGCCCATGCTTCCCGTTTGACAATATTTTTGTTGCGCTCAATAACAATACGATCACCACTGATATCTTTTTGTGATAAAAACTCCTGAATCGAAACAGATTCTGTTAGATCTTCTAATTTCCCATTTACCGTGATCTGCATAGTATACCCGGCTTGACTAGATGACATAATTGGTTATACTGGAATCAGCTTTCTCCATATCAAGCAGGTCCTGGAGCGTGATCCCGGAAAGAGCCTCGATCTGAGCCTCATAGAGTTTCTGCCACGCTATACGGGACAGGCATCGCGGTACCTTATCACACTGCTCAGGTCTCTCAAGACACTCTACCGGACAGACGGTCCCTTCAAGGGCCAGTACAATATCCAGAACTTTTATTTGTGATGGTGGTTTATCAAGAACAAAACCGCCATCAGCCCCACGTATTGTTGCTACTATATTCCGACTCTTGAGTGCACTGAGAATATTCTCAAGATACCCTTCTGAAATGTCCTGTGTCTTTGCAATATCTTTGCGTTTTGTCGGACCTCTTTTATAGTTACGGGCGATTTCAATCAGAGCCCGTGTACCGTATCTGGTTCTCGTTGATAGTTTCATAATTATTTAAAGACCATAGAGGTGGTTGCATGTGTAAATGCACCTCGAGGGTGCGGTTTTCATTCCTTTTAACAATTTTCGAAAACGGTACCGGTAAACGGTGACGATGCCCGTATCGTAAATCGGTTAGGGTGACGGAAGCAAAAATACGAAAAACGTAACCTGTCGACGAAACGGGCATCTTTACCATAACCCAATATCAAATTTAAAAGCAATATAATTTTACCTTTATTTTAAACTACTACCGGAGTTACTAGTTTTTACCGATTAGTTAAAAACTACTAATAGATACTAAGTATGTGACTTTTTCAGAGCCTCATCTAATGCACCAATTAAATCATCCTTATTTTCCAGACCTACTGAAAGACGAATCAAATCCTGTGTCAAACCGCTTGCAGCCTGTTCTTCTTCATTCAACTGGGAATGAGAGGTACTTGCCGGATGGAGTATAAGACTCTTTGCATCACCCACATTTGCACAATGGGAAAACAACTCTATGGAATCAATGAGTTTGACCGCAGCATCATAGCCGCCTTTCACGCCGAAAACTACCATACCGCCAAATCCATTTTTCAAATATTTAGTGGCAGTTTCATACGCAGGGTCGTCTTCAAGTCCGGGATACCGAACCCATTCTACCTTATCATTTTCCTTGAGGACTCGCGCGATAGCTAACGCATTCTCACAGTGCCGCTGCATGCGGAGCGGCAGTGTTTCAATCCCTTGTAAAAATATCCAGGCGTTATCAGGTGAAATACATGCCCCGAGGTTGCGCAACGGGACAAGACGCATGCGAAGAATAAATGCCAATGGATTAAGGTCACCGAGATCATGGGCATACCGTATGCCGCCATAACTCGAATCCGGTTCGTTATACAGGGCAAACTTCGGATCTGTCCAGTCAAATTTCCCGGAATCAACCACAATGCCACCGATACCGCTGCCATGGCCACCAAGCCATTTAGTCAATGAATGTGCCGCAATATCAGCACCATGCTCAAGCGGATTTAACAGATATGGTGTTGTAAAAGTCGAATCAACGATCAAAGGCAGATTGTGCTTGTGCGCGATTTCTGCAACTGCTTCGATATCAGTTACACCAAGAACCGGATTACCGATTGTTTCAATATACACGGCTCGTGTTTTTTCATTAATTGCCTTCTCAAACTCTTCCGGTTTATCATGATTGACAAAACGAACTTTAATACCGAATCGGGAAAGGATATTGCTGAACATAGTGTAGGTGCCACCATAGAGGTTATTAGCAGAAACAACCTCATCATCCTGTTGGCAGATATTAATGATTGAATAATAAATGGCGGATGTGCCGGATGCAAGAGCCAGACCTGCTACCCCTCCTTCAAGTGCGGCTACCCGCTTTTCAAGGATATCCTGTGTTGGATTCATCAACCTCGTATAGATATTTCCAAGTTCTTTAAGGGCAAATAGATTTGCCGCATGTTCAGTGTTTTTAAACAAATATGAACTTGTCCGATAGACCGGGACCCCCCTTGCCATGGTTGCAAGATCAGGTGCCTGTCCTGCATGGAGTGCTAGTGTGTCAAAATGGTAGTTTGTATTACTCATCCAACTACTCCTTTTTGTAAAATTATGGTAATAAAATAGTTTCTATTTTCTACTTAATACGATAATTTAAATCTGTTTCTCAAAAAGCCAAGTACTGAGATAACGCTCACCTGTATCCGGTAAAATAACAACAATCCGTTTACAGGCATTTTCTTTTAGCTGTTCTATTGTATATTATTGTCAATATAGTGATATCGAACTAAAAAAGTTGTGTTGTTAACTAAGTTTATTAACATCATTAACAATATAACACATATTTATTCTAAAATCAAGTGTTTTTCTTAATAACACTTATGGTAATTTTGTAACTTACTGATTTTAATACAATTTCCCTTTTATCATTTTTGCTATAATGTTTACTTTTATTGTGGACAAGGTGTGGCTATCATGAAAATTAAAGCGGTTGGCCTTCTTTCCGGCGGACTGGATAGTACATTAGCAGCCAAATTAATGATTGAACAAGGCATTGAAGTATATGCTATTAATTTTACATCATCTTTCCATTCTTCTTCTTTAAAAAATTCAGTAACTGACAGTCTTCATACAGCAGTGAAACAACTCGGTAATATCCCATTAAAGTGTGTAACACTCGGTGATGAATTTCTTTCGATTATTAAGCGACCTAAACATGGCCATGGGAAAGGTATGAATCCCTGTATTGACTGCAGAATTCTGACAATAAAAAATGCCTTAACATACATGGAAGAAATTAGAGGTTCATTTATATTTACTGGAGAGGTGCTTGGTCAGCGTCCCATGTCCCAGCATCGAAATGCTATAGATATTATTAACAATAAAACCGGCGTAAAAGAACTTATCCTGCGTCCCTTGTCTGCTGGTCTGCTGGAACCAACGCTTCCTGAACAGAAAGGCTGGGTTGACCGTGAGAAGTTGCTTGCTATTAAAGGCCGCTCCAGGAAAGAGCAGATTTCCCTTGCAAAGGCAAAAGGTATTCATGACTATCCCAATCCTGCCGGCGGCTGCCTGCTTACCGAAACACATTTCGCAGAACGTCTTCGGGACTACTTCGCACATACCGAAACACCGGACATTAAAGATATCAACCTGCTCAAGGTTGGCAGGCACTTCAGGCTGGAAAACGGAGAAAAAGTTATTGTCGCACGGAATGAGTCTGAATGTAATTCCCTCGAAACATTATGCGGTGAAAAAGAGTATCTCATTATCCCTGAGAATTTTTCAGGGCCGACAGTAGTTTTACAGGGACAAGGTACTGCTGGAGCCATTAAGAAACTGTTGGAATACACGCACGCAACAATTCCGGAGGATGCAGCAATCCTTTGTGTTAAAGATGGTATTGTAGAACATGCCGGGAAGATTTTTTTAGATTAGAGATATTAGGTGTTTAAGAAATAAGGAAATAGGTATTTTTATATAGTAAAATTGATTTGTCTGTTTTAAGAAACCACATATCGTGCACAGGTAAAGTTGAAAATATTTTCATGTTAGCGAATAATTTCAATAGGCCAATTATTAACAAAAATAACCGGTTAAAAACAAATACCGCATTGCAGATAAAAGATGCGAGAATTGAGTTTAAGGTGGTGTAGGTTATGGAAGAAAAATCAAAAGAAATACGAGAAGATGAAATTTCCTTTGACGGGGAAGAGACGCTTGGGTATGAAGCACAAGAAAAACTTAATATAGCGGATAATGATAATGGTAATGAAATCTATCCGGACGCGGAGGTGAATATCGCACAAGATCCGGTTTCTGTTTTTCAATTAAAAAGAAAATTTGATAAAAAGCCCAATCCATTATTAGTACTTGATCCTGATTTTCAACGTGAAGAAGTTTGGAATCCTAAACAAAAAAGTGAACTTATAGAATCCATACTGATGGGAATTCCACTACCCTTGATCTATGTAAAAGAAGATAACAATGGTGTATATATAATCGTAGATGGTAGACAGAGACTTACAACACTTTTTGATTTTATAAATAACAAATTTAAATTAAAGGGACTAAAAATATTAGGCAATCTTAATGATAAATATTTTATTAACAATAATATCAACCAACAAATTAATGAAAAACAACAAAATAAACTAGAAGACTGTCCATTGATTTTACATGTTATAAAGCCACCGACAAGCGACAGAGTAACATTTGACCTTTTTGACAGAGTAAATCGTGGTGGAACTCGATTAAATAATCAGGAAATGAGGAATGCTCTTTATCAGGGATATTCTACCAGGCTTCTTAATAAATTATCTAAATCAATCAATTTTAAAAAGGCAACAGAAAATTCAATCCCGTCAAAAAGGATGAAAGACCGGTATTTAATACTAAGATTTTTATCCTTTTATATATGGAAACAAAAATTATTAAGAGATGTTAAAACTGGAGAATTAGTTGAATATCGGAGTGATTTAGAAAATTTCTTAGGAAAATCAATGCTTTTCATAAATGATGATAGTAATAAAATTACCATTGAGAAATTAGAAAAACTATTTGAAATAACAATGAAAAATTGTATCGAAATACTTGAAAAAGGATGTTTTCGTTTACCAAAAGGAGATAGTAAAACCCGAAGGCCTATCAATATGGCGCTTTTTGAAACTATAAGCTATTTTTGTGCAATTTTAAAAGATGTCACAGAGAATAAACGCAATCTGATAATGGAAAAATATAAAACATTAATCACTGACGATGACTTTATAAGATCGTTAATTTATTCTGTAGACAGTAATATTAGTGTTTTTGCGAGGTTTGATATAGTCGAAAGTGCCGCAAGGGAGGTATTAAATGCTTGAAGTTTTAAATATTCATAATTTTAAATGTTTTCATAATTCAGAAATAAGACTTAAAAATCTAAATTTATTTTGCGGCACTAATTCTTCGGGAAAATCAAGCGCTATCCAGGCATTATTACTGCTGGCGCATAATACGACAGAAAATGTGAGCGCGCCGCTAAACAGTCCATGGATATCTCTTGGCTCATTTAACGAAGTAAGAAATTCGATAAAAAATGCAAAGACTTTTACGGTTTCTACCGCAACCAATAAACACACTTTTGAAGTTATTTTTTCACAGCCAGAGGATGAAACGATTGATGTTGAAACAGAAATAGAAAATGGTGCTAAGGAACTTATAGACTTATTAAATTTCCAAAACAGGCATATATTTTATTTGGCTGCTACAAGAATTGGACCGGCAGATTATTATAATAAGAATTTTGACAAATATAATTTCTTTGGGAATAACGGTGAATTTGTGATTGATTTTTTTGCAAAAAACCAAAAAAATCCCTTAGTAAAAGAGTTACAAAAAGATTTATCTGGTACAACATTATACACCCAAGTTAATCATTGGCTAGATCACATTTTGAATGTTAATTTGAAAATTGAAGAAATGGGTAATACCAATACGTACTCAGCAAAGTATGCATATAAAAACAATAAAGATGTCAGACCATATCATATAGGGTCAGGAGTAAGTTACATTTTAGGCGTTATTATTGCCGGCCTTTCAGCTAAGAAAGATGATATTGTTATTATCGAAAATCCGGAAATACATTTGCACCCCAAAGCACAATCAGATTTAGCAGAATTCCTTTGCTTTATTGCTAATGCGGGTATTCAAATTATTGTAGAGAGCCATAGTGACCACATTTTTAATGGTATAAGGAAAGCTATTTCAAATAAAACAATTTCGCAAAAACATGTCTCAATTAATTTTTTTGAATTAGATGAAAATCTTTTAACAAAAAATACCAAAATTGAGCTGTCAGATAATGGAAGAGTTATTAAGCATATTAACGGTTTATTTGACCAATTTGACAATGACTTAGACGAACTGTTGAGGTTGTAATAGTGAAAATATTATAGTTCAAAACGCCAAACATTTCGCTCAAAAGTGAAAATCTATCACGAGGTGAATGGAATAAAATAGTATGAAAATAGCAGTAGCCCTTAGTGGTGGAGTCGATTCTTCAGTCGCAGCATATCTTCTGAAAGAGGCTGGGCATGAAGTTTTCGGCACTATTATGAAAATATGGGACAGCGGGTGTACCCCTGTCGAATCAAAGGGTAATGCCTGCTACGGCCCCGGTGAGGAAGAAGATATTACAGACGCTCAAAAGGTATGCACATTTCTTGGTATACCACTCCATGTTATAGACTGTGCAGAGCAGTATAAAAGTATTGTTCTAAGCAATTTTAAATCTGAATATCATGTAGGCAGAACACCAAACCCTTGTGTATTGTGTAACCAGAGCATAAAATTCGGTGTACTCCCCTCTCTGTTAGCTGATTCCGGTATTGTATTCGACGGATTTGCCACCGGTCACTATGCGCATGTAACATTTGATGATGTCTCAAACAGATATCTACTTAAAAAGGCAATTGATAGCAAAAAGGATCAGACCTATTTCCTCTATCGCCTCACCCAGAAACAACTTGCACAGGCACTCTTTCCCCTTGGTGAATATAAAAAATCCGAGGTGAGAAAGATTGCCTCAGAAGCCGGTTTACCCGTTCATGATAAAGGTGAGAGTCAGGATTTTTACAGCGGCGATTATACGGAATTGCTTGATGTGGAACATTCCGAGGGAAACATTGTCAATACAGAGGGGAAAATACTTGGAAAACATACCGGCATCTGGAACTATACCACTGGCCAGAGAAAGGGTCTGGGTATTTCCCACTCCGAGCCGCTCTACGTTATAGATATTAATGCGGAACGTAATGAAATAGTTGTCGGGGAAAAGGAATTTTGCTTTTCGAATGGACTGAAAGCAACCAATCTAAATATTATTGTAAAAGAATTACCTTCACACGGAACCGCTAAAATCCGTTCCAACTCAAAAGAGGTTTCATGTTCATTTTCTTTATCGGGTGAAGAACTGAAGGTAGTATTTGACGAGCCTCAATCAGCAGTAACCCCGGGTCAGTCAGTGGTAATTTACCACAAAGACCTTGTTTTAGGTGGTGGGATAATATCGGAGGCTATTTCTGATTAGTAACTCATTCAAATGCGCAAACCCATCTTGATTTGTATTGTGATATTTCCCTGGAACATTTTTGTATTCTCTCGATTTTAACCCATCCCGGAATTGAGACGGTAGTCCCGGAACTGGGACGGTCAGCTTTATACAACTCTTTTAAATTAAACAGAATCGGCAATTCTTATAATGGCAAACTTTTTGCTTATATTAAGAATGTATATACCTTAATTTATAATTATATTAATCTCCATAATAAAACACGGGTATTATTCTTTAAGGTATAGTGAGGGACTTTAAATCAGTTTGAGTAATGGGGGACAATAAGCTTCCGGCCTATGTTAGATGTATGGGCAGGGGGCCTTCCGAGTGTTGTACATTCCTGTAATATGACAAATCAATTTACCAGAGAATGTGCATATCTGAACCATATCTTGTACTCAATTTGAGATACTGTCCTTTTTTAAAAAAATATTCTTTTTAACGATGCCATATAGTATATCTTTATATATATTGACATTTAAGGAAATATAACAATTTTCTTACATTAATCATAAGAAATATCATACACATGCACATCAAACGTACTACAGCATTTATCCTGCTACTCTTTTTTACGGCACGTATATCTGCCCAGAACAGATATATCTATGTTCTGCATGATAGATATGATAAGGTAGAACGTATATATCTTCTCGATGGCCGTGATCTTTTTAATCCCTATGCCACGTATCTTATCTCCTATCTTCGAAGCGACTCCCTGCAACGGATTAAATATTATTCTCCCCTGACTGCGACACCGGAAGGGCCTCTTGGTTTAAATACCGCTCCAAATTTAAATACGAAACCAATCTGGAAATCAGATGAGGGGAAAATAGATCTACATACTTTGAGTATGTTATCAGACAATGTGCTCCTATATAAGAACCGGAATGGAATCTTTCATTACCTCCCGTTCAGGGGCGGCTCAGGAAAAACACCAGAAAAGTTACTGCCGGATGATTCTACCATGCATGATGCATCAGAAAAGAGTGTGGTAATTTATACTGCCGTTTCTGTCACAGCATCAGGTGAGAGAGGTTTTGTTATTGACCATGGTAAGATTAGTACCTTCGCGATAAAAGATGATACCCCGGCACCGCCGTCAGTCCTCGAAAAAATACAGGGACAGGTTAATTCAATACATACTATCGGAAACAGCAAACTGCTGTATATCCATGAAAACATCCTTTCATGTGCCGAGTTTAGAAACGACACCGTTCTGCACCTGTTTAATTTTAAAATAAAGGGTGAGGACAAACTTAAAAACAGTGTTATCGAAAATATTCAGCTCAATCCGGCAGATCCCGCTATTGCTGCAGTCGTTGCAAAAGGGATAAAAGGTGAAAAAGAGGTGTCGTACCTGGCTATCGGACACCTGAATTTCAGCCGTCGGACGATTACACTTGAAACAATACGTCCACAAAGTTTTAAAGCAGAAAAAATTATTCTTTCCTGTAACTGGTCTCCGGATGGCCGGCGTCTTGCAGTACTGACAAGCATTAAATCAAAAATCGAGCATGATGGATGCGGCCAGCTTATTATTATGGCATATGATGTACTTAACCGGCAAATTGAAAAAAACCGCTTTTTTAAGCCATATGACCATTTTGTTAAAGTAAACAGTGGAATCGCATGGAGCCCGGATGGAGCATACCTTTTCTATGTTAAAAAAGATACCAAGGGAGACTACCTGGCTTTTGTTGATAATAAAATGAAGCGGTCTCATGCATGGGAACTGGTTGATGAGAATAAAAAGCCGTTTACATCAATCTCCGGTATAACCGGCCCAATATGTGTTTCCAATGGAGATTCCACATCAATGGTGTTTTATATCGCGGGTACTATCGGCAAATCAACGGCTATATGCAAAACTGCTGATTTTCTTCCGGTAATGAAACCGACACCATTTGATAAACAATTGCCCGGCGACCTGTTCAATAATGCCCTGTCTACCGCTGACGAGGTCCTTGAATTCGAAAAATTAATAAAAAAGAGGAAACTTCCTGCCAAGGAAGGTGGAATCAACATTGCACAAAATCTGAAAAGTCTTCAGGTACCACTCAACTCCGATGTGCTGAAAAAAGCTTTTAAACACTACTGCCTTAACCGTATTGATAAACTTGCCCCGAAACGTCCTACATACAACTACCATACAATGACACTCACTGACCTGTATAGTTCTCAACAAATGGAACAAACATCTTCAAATCTTCAGAAAAAGGAGCTTGATGCCTTTATAATAAAACGAAAAGCGTACATTAAGGATATGGTAAGGTTTGAACGGTTGATTAACGATCTGAAAGGGATTCCTGCAGCATCATCCGTTTTACTTGATTCTCTAATCAATATCCTCACGATTGAAGCAGCCGATTCTATCAGAAACGGCAGTGATCTATCACCTGTTTTTGTACGAATAATGCAGGTTCGAAAGAATCTTGACAGATTGTATACCCATCATGCGTTATTTGATGAATACCGGAATTCCTACAAAAAAATAAATGGTATTATTGAGCAGATTATTCTCTCTTCCTCCGGATTGAACAGCAACGCAATTCGTTATTTGACCTATCTGAGTGTATGGGATTCTACACAGACAGTAATGGACGCCTTGATCCGGAAACGTATGTTAGATTATTCAATAACAGCCACCAAAGATAGTGGCACGGTCAATGCTCAGTCTCTGGATACTGCTTTGCAGGAATATATCGCCTTCGGTCTTCCCAGATATTTTAAACCGGTAAACAGAAGGTTTCATAAAAAGGGTACTGATGGACTTAATCACTACTTTACCTTTAATAAGAAGGCCTTTCTGATCACAACGGGAAGTGGTGTGTTTTGTGCGGGGCTGGGTTTCTTACTTAACCTGGCAGCCTACGATAATTTAAACAGCTATCATGATGAAAAATCAACTGTTGATGCCATGTTGCGTTATAAAGAAAAGACTGAACGGGAGTATGCCTGGAGCACCATATTTTATGGAGTGGGAGGAGGCGCCCTGGGCTTCTCAGCATATTACCTGATAAATTATATCCTGAAAAAAAGAACATGTAAAACTGAATTCACCTACGATCCCAAAACAGCCTCGCTGGTGTGGAGATTTTAATTATGGTTGCTGTAAAACAGATCCTCCGGCCTCTTGTGACAGTACTGCTGGTACCTCTGTTTATCAGTTGCTTTCCCGGATTTGATAATCCCTTCGATCCGGAAGGCGATAAACCATTGCCGCTTGCTCCCAGAAATATTGCCCTTTCATCTCCGGAAAAGGGAGCCGTACGCGTTACCTTTGCCTATGAATATGCGAGTAATGCAAAGATCAGAATTAAGAGAAAAGAGGTCGTCATAGCAATAATGACTTCAGGTACCGAGTTTACCGACTATACGGAGACACCGGAAGATGTCTCTATAAAATACAAGCTTACCGGTTATAACGACTTTGGCAGCACTGATGCGCCGGAGTGCTTGTTTGATAAGAAGGTTCCCCCGCGAGTTTCTATTTTATCTGTAGTAAACGACACGGTAACCTATAATAAAGTAACCCTGTATGGCACAGTATGGGACTCATCGAATGTGGACATTTTCAGTATAAATAACGAATCTATTTCACTTGATTATTTAGGGCCGTATTATAATTATGCCTGGATGCATACCCTGACCCTTAACAAGGGAATGAACAAAATAAATATCTATACAAAAGATAAAAGTCCTTGCGCATCAGATACTACAATACTACTGGAGATTTTTTATTTGTCAGGAAATCGTGCTATTGGAGAGCAATTGTTATGGTGAGGAATAAGACAGTGAACATAATCCGACTATGCTTCATTATTTTAACTGCAGCCGGTGCTGTATTGGCGAGTACCCAAAATGACTCGCTCGCCCAACCTGCCGATTCAACTGATTCTCTACCACAAACATGCAAAATAGTAATGAATATCTCAGGAAAAGATATCTATGAGACATTACTGGTATCAACCAGCAAGGATACTTTCAACGATACCCTGATAAGTTTTATGACCTATGACAGTTTAATCATAGTAGCCATTGATTATTCAGGGTTCAAACAAGTGCCAAAGATTAAAATTCAATTTTATAACAACACCGTACTTATTGATTCATCAAAAGCCCATGGCGTACGTATAGTTTCAAAGTACAAGCCTGAATCCCGCGCCCTGCTAATGAAAATATCGCTGGCACCGGTCGGATGGACTACGCTGATACAATGTGATTCGGCTTTTTCCGGCGTGCCTTCTCCCCTGACACTTAATGCAAGAAAGAGTCCAAGGGATTTGGGTAAAAACAGGATCAGGCTGCCGTTAAACCGTTATGACATTAATGCAGTAGTTGTTACACCGCAGAAACAATATCGAACCGGTTCACTACTTATTGACTTCCCGAATCCCTATGGCCCGCCTTCTATACTTGAAGCAATCGACATGAATGCAAAACTGTCACTTGACAAGGAAAAGAACCGGGCGGTTATAACGGTTCGCTTTTTACCCCGCAATGCAACTATTACCTTTATTACGAAAGTCATGTATGCCCAGGGTAGTATTAGAAATGTAAAAACAGGGGATCAGATAGGTATTGCCCGGACAACCGGCAGGGATTCCCTGCAACTGGCTTGTCAAAACACCTATGAATGCATTTTTCACAAACCCGGATTTAATCCTTTACGAAAAGTTATTACTGTTGCAGATACTGATACCGCCTACACTTTTACCTGGTATCCTTTTGACAGTCAACCGATACTGCTTCGCAGCCTGGCACTTCCCGGCCTGGGACAATACTACTCCGAACGTGAGCGGTGGTGGATCTGGCCGGCTGCCTCAGGTGTATCGGCATGCATCACCGGCATCGCGTATCTTGTAATGATACATGCAAAAAATGACTTTAACGAATATAATGATAAATACCTTGACGAACCGAATGAGTTTGCCAGGAAAAATTATGATGAAAAGCGCAGGGATGCACTAAGCAGCTTGCAATCGTCAAGTAACGTATTCATTGTTTCCCTGGCAACCCTGGGTGTGGTATGGGCGGCAAATATCGGCGACGCCTTTTTCTTTTCAATCGGCCCAAAGACCAAAGTCACCGTTAGTCCAATACCGGGGAAAAGAAATATTGTCATCGACTTTTAACTGTTGTGGAGCAGCGTTATATGAAGTTTATTTTCAAGACAGTCGCGGTAATAAGTTTCCTGTTCCTGTACAGCCTGTTCAGCGGATGTGCAAAAATCCCGACAGAGGCTGACCTGGAAATATCGCCATACGATAAAATACCGGATGTTTCATCACACATACTATTTCCCCAGGGAATGCAGGGTGGTGATTCAATCGTTGTCTGTTTTAAACCTTCAGCTGAACTCGGCAATCTCGAATTTGCCTATCGAATTGGATTAACCGACTATGCAGGAACAACTATTTACTCTTCATTTGATGATAATATGGACACTCTTGTCATCCGTGGATTATCGGATAACATCAAAACGCAAAAATGGGAACTCTCTATTATCGGAAGATACCCGGGTAATGCCGGCTATGCTGACACACTCGATTACTATTTTACTATCGAGGATGATACACAGTCTGTCCAGCTCTCACCATCGTATATTCTCATTAACCCGCTGATTGACTCCAGCTTTTATATTGACATCAACCTGGATGATATCGCTGATTCAATACTCGCCGGTGAACTGA
>CBDVBE010000078.1:0-18687 GCA_965372145.1 uncultured bacterium
TTCTCCGTTATCAGCTGCGCGGCTTTTTCCGTACAGAGAAGTCCCCATCCTGAAATATAATCCGGCCCGGGCTCGTCAATCTCATTGGCAGTATGAAGAATCAGCCCTTTCACGGTTGCCGCTTCCATATAGGTCTGCCCGTGGGTCATATAATAGTGTTCCTGCAGGAGCCCGATACTGCCGGCAACAGATGGCGAGGCCATTGAGGTCCCTCCATTTTATTTATATTCCTCAGGTTTATGGGTTGTTGATATGACCTTGTGGCCGCAGGCCATTATATCAGGTTTAATCCGCCCATCAGGAGCCGGGCCTTTGTTGCTCAGTATATAGATAGGAACATCCGGTCCCTGCCAGCCATCCGGCATTTCATCAACCGCACCCACCGCGACAAGGTTTTTACTGTTTGCATAAGTCGCTATAGAATGAAAGGGAGCCATCATCGCATTGCCGATGGCATTGACAATGCAAAAATAGGGATTACTGCACACGATAGCATCCCAACGGGCAGTATACACGTGGGGATTCAGGCCATAGGAATGGTTCGAAATGATCATGCCAGTGGAAGCTTCAGTATTCATCTCCTGATCGTCATCGTCCCAACCGTACGATTTCAATTTCGCTGCAGGCGCCATACCCTTTGCCTGCGGGTTAACACCCGACGCGACCAAGGTTCCGGCAACATGATCCGCATGCTCGGACAATTCGCCATTTTCACCTTTAATGACCCGGTTACCGAACTCCTTATGCTGCACATAGACCACATCGACATCCCAGATACCCATGGGGCCTGGAAGATTAGTTCCTGTTAAATTAAGGCCCGAAGTTCCACCGGGCAGCACCTTGTCAGTGGAAACCGTTATAGCGCTTTCTTTATTGTATGCTTCGACAAAAACCGGTTCCCCATTAACAACATCAAAAATGCCTCGTACCCGGCCATCTGGTGATACCTGACGCCTGCTGATATTCTTTTCCTTTACATACTGCTGCACTCTGGTTTTTCTCGCAATGGATTCTGTCTGTAACTTCTGCGCTAACCGCCTTTTTCCTGTCTCCCTTTTACTGAAAGAGGCACCTGAAACACAAAGGCAATAGGAAGGTGGAGAAAAGCTGCTTTTTTTTGCGCAGATCTGGATGGTAAATTCATACATACCTGTACAGGGCAATTCGATTTTTTCAATGGGCAATGATGAATTATCTTTTGAGTGTAACGCTGAGCCATCTGCGTTCAACGAAAGTGGGAAATACACCGTTCCATTATAGATAATCCGAAGGTCAAGATCGTTTTCTGCGGGATCTTTCCATGCAAGTGTAGCACTAATCTTTTCGGCATTATCCGCCTGAAAAAAGTAGAAATGGGTCTGATACTCCCCTAACGTATGTTCAATAATTTTCCCATTGTTTTTATCTCTGTTAACAGAGATAAAGGTATCCATCTTCTCTTTATTAAGGACTCCCCAGCCCTTTCCTCTCTCTTCGGCAGTACAGTTTTTTATATCCACCGTATGGATCAGGGCTGCTCTCCGTAATACATCTCCGGTGAACGCATATCCTATTCCGGAGGAGTTGTTTTTAATCCATGAATCGTAATTGTGGTATGGAACTAATTGAGCATGAGTGTGAAGAGTAAAAAGAAAAAGAAGGATACTAATAAAAATGTAAAATGAACGGCGAGGACAATTCAGGATATTTAAATTTACGAGGTTTTGCATACAGCACTCCCCTATCTAATATCCTCCCCATTAGATTTATAGTTTTTTATTTATATCTTATTGAATGTTTGTACTAATAATATAAGGCAATTATAGTGGTAATACATAAAGATATTTGAGGAAAAATAAAAAAAAGTGAATAATTGAATAATTCCAGGCACTGCCATTTTCCATCCTGATTTATCGGGATTCCCGCTTCCCCGGCAGGGTGATTTATCCCCTGACGGATATCTTTTCTTTAAAACAAACGGGTTAAAACCCGTCTTTGGGAAGGGGAAAATCCGTTGAAACGGATTAAAAACAATTGAATGATAACTTGTATGTTTACAATTCTTGTGCCATGTCCTTGTCATTACTCGTTTCACCGCAATTTTCCCATTCTTTCCGCGTTGAGCTCTGGCTATGATGTTCCTTTTGTCTCTCGATATACCTCTTTACCATTTCCACCTCGTGTGGAGACACCGAAAATACGCCATAACCTTCCTGCCATGAAAATTTTCTCTCAACCAAAGAATGGCTGTTAACAAAATGCGACGATGCCCCTTTTACATCATGCGCAATTACAGCCGGTGCATGCTCCGGTTTTGTCCGTACAAGAAGGTGCACGTGATCCTCTATTCCGTTCAATCCTTTTACTATCAAACCAAGACTCTTGCATTTTTCTCGAATATAGCCATAAAGACGATTCTCCCAATGGAAAGAAACCGCTTTTATACGATTTTTAGTAGACCATGAGAAATGAAAATACAATTCTGAATGCGTTCTGGTTTTCATGATTTAATTACCCTTTCTTCATTTCATTTTATCAAAATTTAATTTTATTTAAAATATATTATAGTGAAATCAATCTCTAAAAAGAGTAAAATCCGTTAACCAAGTTTGATAAGAATAAATTCATAGTTCCATAAACTACCATTCCATCCTGATTTATCAGGATTAACGCTCCCCCGGCAGGGTGATTTATCCCCTGACGGATCTAAAAACCAAAACATCCATTCCCGCATTTTAAAAATTCATGACCACTTGACATATTTCATATAAAAAGAGAAAAATCGAAGTATTGACCGTGGCACATTTTTTTACAAATTATTTTGACAAAAGAGTAACGCAGAATTATATTCTCTCCTTACATTTTTAATAATTATTAGTCATTTTATTCGTTTTTTCGTAGAAAGTTCATTTTTTATACGTACAATTCGTAAATAAATAGGTGTAAATTCAATAAAACCAAATTATTCTACCGCAATTAAATATACACACATACACATGATACCTCAGTAAGGGAGGAGTATGAAACAAAATATCAGGCTACATCATCATTATTTATGCACTGTCCTCAGTATAGGCATATTATTGCTGATTTCCTTTTCGACCTTTGCAGAAAACAGTAAAAGAGAGTGGCATGCGGCCCGTGCATTACCCCGAAAGGCCGGTGAAAAATCAGTGCAGGTACAGGTCGTTAAATGGGGAAGAACCGGTACTATTTCTTTAATGTACAGGGTTCCTGAGCCCGTGATGAAAAAGAATCCCTATCAACGCATCGGCTCCGAATCCACAGAGCAATGTATTGTCGGCAACTGCCGGCCGATTTCCATCGAAGGAAAACCTGTTATTCCCGATATCCTGGTAAAGGTTATACTTCCTTACGGCCATACTGTTAACGACATTGAGGTGGAACGGAAGAACCGTACCTTTCTTCCCGGGAACCATTTAATTGAATTCGGTCCTGCGGTGAATCCATTAATAGCAGGCGCCATGAAGCGCAGGGCAACACCGGAGCAGGCTATTTATAATTCAGACAATGCATACCCTGCGGAAAACTACAGACTGGTCTCAATACAAAAAGGCCGGGGTGTTACCAGTGCCTACATCAGGATTCCTGTAATTTCCTATTATCCTCAAAGCAGAAGGATTGCCTACTATAAAGATATCGCTGTGCAGATTTTTACCAAACCTGAACAGAACTACGGTGCCGGGAACGCTACCCGGGTCAGGTTGAAAGGAATGAAGGTAAAGCATCGTGACGCTGAAAACATCGAGATGCTGGATACCTATCACGACGGTCTGTTACGGGGCAGTTATCAGCATAACATGAATTGTAATCCGCTGGATGATTATGCATGGGTTATAGTTACCTCGGAAAGCATCAAAAACGCTTCAACCATTCCCTCGGTTGACGATTATGTGCAGCACAGAAAATCAAAGGGGTTTACCGCTACGGTGAAGACCATTGAGGATATTTACAACGACTACACCGGTGTTGACAATACAGAAAAGCTCAGGAATTTCATACGGGACGCTTACAACAGTTGGGGGACCGAGTTCGTGTTTTTAGGGGGCGATGTGAACGTCGTGCCCCATAGAGAGCTGTGGGTATTCGATCCGGCTGATGTCAAACGGCAGGATTCCATACCGAGCGACTTATATCTGCAATGCCTGGACGGCTCCTATAACAGCAACAACAACAAGTTGTGGGGTGAGGAGAATGACGGCGGCGGCGGCGGTGAGGTTGACCTTGCGGCTGAAATCTATATCGGCCGTGCGTCCGCAAATACTGCGACTGAGATGTCTAACATGTTATATAAGATGATGGCCTATGAAAACATGCCCTCATCCGACGACTACTTTACAGATGCATTAATGCTGGGTGAAAAACTGGGTTTTGGCGATCCCCTGGGTGAATATGCGAAACCGGCTTTGCAGATGATGGTAAACGGCGTCGATACCACCACCACGATATATCACTGGGGTGTTAATATGACCGGGTATAACTCAAACCCCGATTTCAGCGTTGACGCACTGTATGAGATGGATCAGAGCTATGGCAAAAATGATGTGCTTCAGAAAATTAACGCTGACAAATACAGTGTCTTTAATCATTTCGGGCATACCAACACGTCTTACGGCTTGAAGCTGCGCAACGGCGACGAAAGCAGTTTTACTAATGAGAATTTCATATTCAGCTATTCCCAGGGGTGTATGACCGGTGATATTTCAAAGGACTGTCTTGCCGAGCGTTTTACCACCACAAATCGAAACGGCTTCTGGGGAGTGATATTCAACTCGCATTACGGATTGGGAAACGCCTATTCCCTGGGGCCGAGCAACTTCTACCATTGCCTATTCTGGGATGCGTATTTTGGTGATAAGATAGAATATGTCGGTGAATTGAACGCCGATTCCCACGAAGACGGTATCTATATGCTTGAGTATGTTGTGTATCGCTGGTGTCTGTATGAGACCAACCTGTTGGGTGATCCCGCGATTAAAATGCGCGGTATGGAAACGGCCCCCTATATTTCGATATCTTCACCCTGCGGCGGTGAGAACTGGGAGCAGGGAAGATCCTTTGATATCCTGTGGGATGATAATATTACTGAAAATGTCAAGATTGAGGTCCTGAAAGGCAGTGCAGTAAAGGAAGTGCTTTCTGCATCAGAGACAAGTGACGGCTCATACACGTGGAATATCCCCGACACCTTTACTATAGGAAACGATTACAAAGTCAGGGTTACCTCGGTTAACAACGGGAGTCTTGTTGATGAGAGTTTTGACGTGTTTGCCATCGAGAAGAAATCAACGCTTACCTTGACCGCTCCCAATGGCGGTGAGACCCTTATCAAAGGCAGTGAAACCGATATAACCTGGGATGATAATCTCAGCGGTACTGTCAATATCGATTTGTACAAAGACGGCCTGTTCTGCCGGAACATTGTGCTCAACACGCCGAGTGACGGCTCTCATAAATGGACCGTGCCTCTGGTTGTCAGTAAAGCGAATGATTATACGGTATGTATTACCAGTGTTGATAAAACCTGGCTTTTCGTTGAAAGCGCTTCACCGTTCTCAGTTGACAACCCGGTTATAACGCAGTTCCCCTATGTCGAGGATTTTGATGATTTTGAGGAAGGTTCCGGGGCACTGGGCGGATTCTGGGAGCAGATCGAGGGGGATGATGATCTGAACTGGACCGTGCAGAGCGGCCCGACACCGTCAAACACAACAGGGCCTGACAGCGACCATACCTCCGGAAACGGGAAATATATCTTTACCGAAGCCTCCAGTGACGGCCATCCCGATAAAAAGTTTCATGCGGTTACCCCTGTTTTTGATTTTAAAATTATAAACGAACCTGTGCTGACTTTCTGGTTTCATATGCGCAGTGATACAAATCGCATGGGTGATTTATATGTGGATATCAGTAAAGACGGCGCGTGGGATCAGGGTGTTATTCACCTCTCAGGAGACCGCGGCCATGACTGGCATGATACGACAATGGATTTATCCGCCTATGAGGATAAGATGGTTCAGATTCGTTTCCGGGGTATTACCGGTATCGATTTTGACAGTGATATGGCTGTTGATGATATAAAAATCGACGGCAAAATAAACGCGCTCCCGGCATTCACCTCTACGCCGAATCTCAAGGCAAAGGTTGATGTGGAATATGTCTACAATATAACGGTTACCGATACTGATGACGATGATCTGACGATCAGTAAAACAACGCTTCCCGGCTGGTTAACACTGACTGATAACGGCGACGGTACCGGAACGCTGAAAGGTACGCCTGAAAAGGATGATGTTGGCGATCATAATGTTGTGCTTACCGCTGATGACGGTATTGCTCCAACACCGGTGGAACAGTCCTTTACCGTAACTGTTGAAAAAATCACGCCGATTGTCTGGGATCCTGTTGACGGCACCGGTAAAAAAGCCCGTCTTGCCGCGACGCCGAATCCGGTGGAACACTACAGTAGCGGTATTGATTTTCTTGTTGACGCAGCCGGATGCTCAGGCGGTGAACTGCGTATTTATGATGGTGTGGGTAATACACTCCACACGATACCGGTTTCAGCAAACCGGGAAGCTGCACTGCACTGGAACCTGTGCAACTCAGCAGGTGTCAGGGTACGCAACGGCACCTGCCTGGCCGTTCTCAACCTTACGAAAGCGGACGGCACTGTTGAATCGGCAAAACTATTAATTGGCGTGAAAGAAAAGGTAGCCGTTCACGGGTTTAAAGGTTCAAGGTTCTAGGTTGAAATCCAAAATTGTTTGATTGCGGATTGTGGAATTTTGATTGGGGATTGAAAAAATCCAAAATCCAAAATCCAAAATTAAAAATTGTTTACAAACACAAGCACAAACTCAACGTTTTTTTATAAAAAAAAGCGATTTTAACCATTGAACGGGGAACCCTGAACCTGTTAACGGTTACAAGAAAAGTAATTTTTCCTAAATTGTTTCGTTTCTGGTGGACATAGGGGAGCACTGTCTAAACATTACATTTATTATTGGTTATTATATCGTGTGGCACGATCATTCTTGATCGTGTATTTCCAAACATGAGTTAAACAGAAGCTTCAGGAAAATGATCAATAAACATCTGGTAATTTACAATAACATACAGGATCAGGGTAAGGAAAAATACTCTTAAAAATAAATTCTTAATCTTAATCATTTTCAGGCTCTACAGAAATCCTCTGACGAATACAATAATGTTACCGGAAATAATGTTAAAAAGCAGAACACGACACTACCTCTTAGAACAGCAGCATTAAGCCAAGCCTGTTTTCTTTCTTCGCAAATGAATAGTGTTGAAGAGATATCTTTAGTTTCTGAAGCAGTGGGCCGATCCTCGGCAACAGTGGTTACCGCCTTAGTGGCACTATCTTTTTTTGTTGAAGAGGTTTCTTTCGTATCTGAACCAATGGACCAATCATCTGCATCAAAACTTACCGTGTCCGGCGTTTCAGTTTGAGCATAGGGTATCAGGATAAAAAAGAAGAGTAAAAATATAATCATAGATGCAGTATGGCGCATACTAGTAGATCCTGTTGGGTTTAAATTAAAAAGGATAGTTAATGCAAAAACAAATTTTAAAATACATCGCTGTACATTGCACACACAAAACCTGAACATACTTACTACCTACTGTCAAGCATACCATTTGAAGGCTTGTTTTTAGAAATACTGACGTTTTATATTATACGTGGAGTTGAAACCTTAACAGAAAGAAAATCAAAAATCATGATGACACCGGGAATAGTCTGGGGAATGTATAGCGCAGGTACCGTGATGGTTTTGGTCGTCGTTCTGGTAATTGTTTACCGTAGCGCTAACCGCGAGACGAAGGTGCTCACTGCAGATGTCCGCAAACAACGGGGAGGCACCTATGTCACGCTTACCCACGGCGTTACCCATTACGAGCTGGCCGGCCCGTCTGAGGGGAAGCTGGTGGTGCTTGTACACGGTGTCAGCATACCGTTATGGACATGGGACCCGCACATGAGCGTCCTGACAGGGGCTGGCCTGCGTGTGCTGCGCTACGACATGTATGGACGCGGGTATTCGGACCGCCCGGATGTCTGCTATGACCGGATGCTTATGGTTGACCAGTTGCGTGACCTGTTGGATGCCCTGAACGTATCGGAACCGGTGGCACTGGTAGGCTCATCACTCGGGGCAGCAATAGCAGTCGCGTTCGCGGCAACATACCCTGAGCGGGTCGGAAAGCGTATAGCACTCATATCCCCACTCCTTAATTCGGGTAATGTACCCCACAAGATTTTCAGGCCACCGATCCTTGGCGAATTCCTTTTTCGGACAATCGGTATGTCATTTTTCACAAAACGCGCACGCGCGTTTTACCACGGCCATCCCCGGGCGGATGAATATGTACAGCGATACCTGGAACAGATTTCCTACAAGGGCTTCGAGCGCTCAGGCCTGTCCGCTATAAGGAGTGATATGGGTACTGATTACACCCCTGCCTACCAGGCGGTTGGACGGCAAAAACGGGAGTGCCTGCTTATCTGGGGCTCTGAAGACAAGGAATTCACCCGGGAAAAGATCGATGCAATTCAAAAGCTGCTGGGTAGTATCGACCTCCAGGTGATTAAGGGTGTAGGTCACGGCGTTGCGCTCCACCTCAGATCCGAGGTGGACAAATTACTGGCAGCATTCCTGACACAGGAGACGAACCAGGTGCTGCCCGAAAGCTATAACACAACAGAAGGGAACGATCCCATATGAAAGTAATTGCAATTAACAGCAGCCCGAATATGGATAAAGGCTATACCAATTTCATTCTTGCTCCCTTTCTTGACGGGATACGTGAAGCGAACGGTATTGTCGAGACCTTCTATACAAATAACCTTACTATCAACCCATGCCGAGCTGACCTGCACTGCTGGAATGATGCCTCAGGCAAATGTATACAGAATGACGATATGACCATGCTGCTGCCCAAACTGGCGGAGGCCGATATATGGGTATTTGCCACGCCCGTCTATTTCAGCGGCGTTACCGGGCCGATGAAAAATCTCATGGACAGAATGCTTCCGATAGGACTGCCGGTAACTGAATTGCGTAATGGACATTCCAGCCACCCCAGCAGAAAACCGGTGAAAGGGAGCAAAGTAGTACTGGTTTCAACATGCGGCCTGTTTGAGAAAGACAATTTTGATCCTGTAATTACCCACGTAAAGGCATTCTGCTGGAATGTTAGCCGGGAATTTGCCGGGGCACTTATACGACCTCATGGTTGGATTATGGAAAAAGAGATGCCGGAGGATATTACAGCAGCATCAAAGGATGCCGGCCGCCAGCTTATTGAGGAGGGGAAAATATCCTCTAAAAACCTCGATACAATCAGCCGCGATCTGGTATCTTTGGAAAAGTATATGAAAATATGCAGCTAGAGAAAAATGCTACGATACAGCAATACCTAAATTGAGCAATTCCTATTGACTTTTAATATTATAACCTCACCCCCAGCCCCTCTCTGAGAGGGGTAAAATAGGGTGTTTATATTTTAATAGTGACCTAAATTTCATTATACCGGACAGGTAGTTTTTTTATAGTAATCATATTAATCACAAATAATTCTCCTCTCTCTGATAGGAGAAGGGCTGGGGGTGAGGTTATAAAAAATCAATTCCATATTAACAATCGCTCAATTTAGGTAACAATTACCTGATAGAAATAGATTTCCACGACGAGCCTTCCACCCCAGTCCTGCGGCCGTATCCGAGAAGGTCTTTAAAGTTTTTATAGTAACCTCTATTCACCAGCGCCATCTGATTATCAAATGTCCCATTTCCATCCAGATCACCGTTGGCTTCTACCGTATAGAGCGAATCTTTTTCATCTATATACCATACCATAGCTGAATGCCCCTCTATATGACAAAAATCACCCGGCAGGGGCCTGAAATCTCCAATAGCGTTTTTCTCGATAAATTCACTGTTACTTACAAACCATGATTTGATACCGGTATTGCCATCTATCATCCATGAAGGGTTTGATGTTGATGAATAAAAAGGACAACCTCCTACACGCAGGGCGTATGAGTAATACTCTGAACACCACCACTCATAATCATGCGGGCCCGGTCCTGTTTTATCTAAATAATTTTTAATTGCATGGGGATACTCTGTTAAAGTAGTCCCTACTTCATCAGGCCATATACGGTTTGCATTAAACTCATCTACCCCGAAAAGGACTGCTTCATAAGGAATAAGGTCAAGATAGACCTCAAATTCATCAACCCATTTGGAAACAGGGATAGTAAATTCAACAGAATCAATGCGAATAAATTTCAGGCTGTCCAGCGCAAGAGGATTGCGCAGGAATGGGTCTGCCGATTCTCCGCCACTGCTGCCGTTGAGGCTGCGGACCATATAACCACGACTGCCTGTCTTAATAATGCGGAATTTTGTGATATCCGATCCCAGTTTTACCACCGCTATAAGGACTGAAGAGGAAAGGTGACTTCCGGATTGAAAAAAGGGTATACTATGCCGTCCTTCACCAAGCACCCTGCTCGGTAGCGGAGTAGCCACACAGGCGCCTTTTACATTAAACATCTCCAATGAAACCTGCTCTCCCCCGGTTGGAACAGACAGGATTATATTAGAACCGTTAAGTTTCAGGTTGGGCTTCGGTTTCTGATACTCTGTAGTTATGCCGGTAAGATCACCTAAAATCTCAAATTCGCCGCTGCTGTCGCTTGTGTCAGACAATCCCTGCCCTACTAATGTAACAATCATATTCTCAACAGGGAAATCTGCCTGATTAACTATTGAGCCGCTGAGGTCAATCTCATTTTGCGCATAGAGCGTAACACCCAGGAATAATAAAAGACTTGTACAGTAGAATACTTTTTTCATACGTCTCCCAATACTGATAGTAATACCCTTTATACTAAGATATAAAATAATTGTGGAAAAAACAATTTAATATTTTATAAGGGAATTTCGCCTCTATTGCCCCTATTTTGAAGAGGTATCAAAGGTTTATTAACACAATAGGTAGTGAATTTCCACAGACAGGCGGAAGCTGCCTTTTTTATTTTATCTCAGCCTGCCTATCAGTCGACCCGGAATTAATAGCCGCCTGCTTTAAACCATTATTCTCCTGGTTTATTGAGCTATAACGAACCTTCCCATCTGTAAAAAACCACCAACATGCAGGCGATACAGGTAAATACCTCCTGCAAGGTCGTTACCGGCAGTATCTTTGCCATCCCAATGAATGCTGTGATTTCCCACCTGCAGAGTACTGTTTGCCAACGTTGCCACATTTTTCCCCTGCATAGTAAAAACCGCAAGGTGCAGGTGTGCTGTTTCAGGGACTTGTATACTCAGTGTTGCAGGAAAAATAAGTGGGTTGGGATGGCTTAACTGTACCGGCCCGTTATATATCTCTGGTGTGGAAACCGTGTTTGTCATGTCATGGAACACCGCTGATACAATGCCCCAGTTGTCGTCGCTGTCTTTACCGCGGACATAGATTAACACATTGTCTCTCGGCAGATCAGACGAAATGAGCGTTGCCTCGACCTCTTCCTTTTTCTCATCGAAACTGCCATCTTTTGCTGACATGGGAATTGGCGTAGCCCCGGCCCTCCAAGGCGGTGTCCCGATGTAGTACTCAGCTTCAGAAATATTGTGCGTGGTAACACTGCTCCCATACCGTGTATCATCAATAGTGGCTGTCAGGGTATTCCCGGAAATAGAAACATCTATCGGATCAGGCCCCTGTGCTATATTCACGGGATCGCGACACGATTTTAACGCATAGATAAATGCTTTAAGATTATCAGGGAGAATAGTATTCTCAAAATAATCACACTTCTGAAAAAAGGAGGTACCCAGTTCGAACAGGCACGAGGGAGTCCCTACCACATAATACCCATACTCATATCCCTGTCCTCCCCTGCTATCCCGAGCGTCATAACCGTTGAAATAATTAAATTTACGTGCCAAAGTTGACATGTCAGATGGTTTATAAATAATCTCCCCATAACTGTGCAGATCAATATGGATACCCTGTTTCGGATTATCTTTAAATATGGTCTGCATATAATTCTGAACCGCCTGAACTTCGGGCTCTGATGCAGCACTTGCACCCCAGAAGGTCAGATTACATTCATCACTTGATCCCATGGAGCCCCAACTACGATCATAATTTCGATTCAAATCAGCTCCTCTTTTATTATAATCAGACGGACAGTAGTCGGCATTGGTATTTTTACGCCATAATTGTCCCTTCTCTGCATATTTACGCCCATCAGGATTGATAAAAAACATTGCATGGTACTCGTGATAGTCAAGCATCCAGGTTGCGTCAGGATCTTTTCCATAGTTTTCGATAAGATACAATGCAAACCGCCTGGCCAGTTCGGATGTCGTATATTCCCGCGCGTGCTGCGCACCACAAATAAATAACTTTGGCTTCGGCCCCGGAATCTTTGAGTTGGTCAGCACAAGCACCATGTTATCATACCCGCCACTCCCCTGGGTCTTATCCCACGAATCACCAACATCAATAAATTCAGCCAGGTCCGGTAATGCAGTAGCGACAGATTCAGCCCAGGCAAATGTCTCTTCAACGAGCAGGTAGCTGGGATAACCGGGAATCCCGATCCTCTGGTTTGCATCATAGGACCGGTTATGATGAATATCATATCCCCGATCAGGGACCACAACAAAATTCTGGTCCTCAAGGTATGCTATATCTGAAGGTATCATGTCCATGAAAATCATATATTGATCCTCATAGAAAATTTCTACTCTCTGCGCATCAAATCTTTCGAACACCTGGTGCGCCATTGACTTGTGCGTGAAATAGGCACGGATAAATTCCGTTTCTTCTCCCTCCTGTGCGAATGTCCACAGCATACCGGAAGTTATCAGTAATAGTATACCAAAACGTTTGAACATATCCCCTCCCCTATAAAAGGTTATGTTTATCGGTGATGATGCCGGTATCGTTAAACGGTAAGGGTGATGATAAAAAATTACAAATCACAAATTATCAATTCCAAATAAATAACAAATGGCAAAAGATCCCGATGGTAATTCGGGTTTGCCGAAGGTAACTTTATCCTTACCCTTGAGAATGCAAATGACAATTACCGAAATTTCAAATCCTAAACGTACTATGATAAGCTTTTTATTTCCTTGTTTTGTACATTGAATATTGTTATTTGGAAATTGAAATTTATCAAAGATTATTTAATTCCCCCTCCCTATCGGGCTGTCGCTAAATAGAAAAACGGTAAATGTCATTGCGAGCGAAGCGCGGCAATCTCCCGTTTTTTGGCTAAAAGATGAGATTGCTTCGTCGTTTCACTCCTCGCAATGACACTAAAATCAATTTAGCGACAGCCCCCTATTCAAGAGGAATTCCTTAAGGCTTCATAGTTAATATAACAAAAAATTCAGAGATTTTTGCTAAAATCTGGGTGTTTCAGCTAAAAGCGCGGTGTTGACACGGATCGGTGACAGGATTAATGGCATTACCAGGTAAAAATCCATTTCCAGGGGATCCTTAATGCTACTTACATATGATAATCTTCTTGCTGGTATCCCCTATCCCGGCCGTTTTTAATCTGCAGAAAAATATCCCCGACGGTATACTTCGTGTGTTAAACTCTATGCTATTCTCTCCCATTTTACCATAACCGCTTGTAAGAGTAGTGACACGTTTACCGCTGAGGTTATACAAATCGAGTGTGATATTCTGTCTTTGTGGAAGAGTAAAAGAAACTAACAGCAACGAGCTGTAGGGGTTGTAATCGACCTGCAGTGCAATCTTATCTTTACTATGGTGTATGGCGACCTTCGAACTGGTGGTGTTAATACTCTTGATCACTTCCCTGATTGTAACTGATACAGCTTTCATTGATTCAGCTAAAGGAATTTTGTTGGTAATATGAATAAATCCTGATGCATGACATGGATAAGGATCATCGGGTAACGAGTGAAGATTCTGATACCACATGCCAAGGTATGCCATATATTCGCAGAGAAAAAAGTTAGCCTGGCCATCCCAATCTACCAGGGCCTGTACTGTGGTCTCTGCATCCAA
Source organism: uncultured bacterium (assembly GCA_965372145.1). GTDB lineage: Bacteria > Fibrobacterota > Chitinivibrionia > Chitinivibrionales > JANQEN01 > CBDVBE01. The sequence continues at coordinate 14,091 of CBDVBE010000078.1, forward strand.
CGCATCAATTACCTTTTGAAATGGAAAGACTGGATGACGGGTATAACCTGCCGGTTTTGTGCTGTCTGGGGGACAGGGAGTAGGCTTCACCGGCTCTGTGGGATCCGGGGACCATTCATCTTCAAGATTACGGGCATTATACTCAAATTCCCAGTCATAATTCGGTGCGACAGGCCCGACACCATAACTGATAATAGCTTCAGGGTGAAGTGAATCAGTAATGCGCCAGAAATCTTCCCAGGTGGCCTGATAATCAACTTCAAACATACCTGTATAAACACCCGGTTCAGGAAAGAATGAATAGACATTGTACCCCAGGCCTTCCCAGTTTCCCCCTATCCACCCCCCGGGATTGAGAGATGTATCAGTGCAAAAGGGAGCAATCATCTGGCCCGACGGGTTCCAGTAACCTGTTACCATTACCACAGGCAGTCCTTCATCTGCCAAGAGAGGAGTCCCTGAGAAATGAATTGCTACTATCAGGATTATTGTGAGGATATTTTTTTTCAAAATAGCATGCTCATTGGATATGTTATTCTGTAAATTATTTTAATAGTACAACACACGCAGAACTGAGCTGAGGGTACCACTACATTATATGCTAACCCTTCAGTTCCAGTGACAGGTTATGTTTAATAATTAGGTGCTCACTCTGAAATCCAATAAATGTGGATTTTTTTCCAAAAGTTTAAGTAAAACTTTTGTAGAACCTGATGGGATTCTTTTCCCTTGTTCCCATTGCCTAACAGCGTTGGCACTAACATTTAAAACCTTCGCAAATACAGTTTGACTCCAACCTGCAGTTTTTCGGATTTTCTGTATTTGCTTTGAAGGCATATCAACATTTGGCACAACAACACCCAATTGATTTAATCGCCTCTCAGTAAATGTAACCGGTAAACCAGCATCAACAAGGTCTTGAAGTGATTGGGAAATTGATGACTTAATTGATTCTCTCATTTTTTATCTCCTTGAATTTCTTTTAATGCACCAACATCTACCGCATGTTTGATTTGTTCTATAGTTAATTTCAGTAGGGTAGATGCCAACTCTTTGAAATCGGATAGTTCTTTCTTACTAATATTATCATTCTCAGATTTCGCAAAACCATGAATAAAAATTGCACGGTCTCTTAATTTGAGAACAACTATGACCCTAAAACCTCCACTTTTACCGCCTCCTTTACGCGCTATTCGCACTTTAAACAAACCTGCTCCTAAATCGGCTACTGATAAGCCATTTTCAATATTCTGAACAGCTTGAATAAGGTCTTTCTCGGAAATCCGCTCTGAATGAAACCATTTTGCAAAAGGCTTAGTTGTTAAAAACTTCATATATTAAATATACCACAATGAGTTATATTTTGCAACTTAATTCTAATATTATCTGAATTATTTAGAGCAGTGAGTTAATAAGAGGTTAAACTACTAAACTTCCACCGTCCCTGTTATATAAATTGAACAAGATTTGCCCTGCTAAAAATCCAGCGCTCATTTCTTAATGGTCTCTTGTAAGGGTTGAAGAGTAAAGAAAATTTTAATTAACAACCAGTTCTTTAAAAATATGTGGGTATTCATTTTTAAGTGTCCATCTTTGCATACCTGCAAAGGGAGCTTTATCTGTAATTAAAGATTTTATAGCCCCAGTATCCCCATTTACAATTCCAACGGCCAGGTTTTTATGGACGCGAAGCATTTTTTTTCTTAAGTTGATGGCTTCATCCTTTTTCATTGGAGTGGTGTTTTCTCCTCCAAGAGACCTTTGGAGAAGTTTGCATGTGTTTTTACATTTTTCTTCTTTTCCCAAACTAGGATGACCAACAATCTCAATTTTCGCTTTTGGAAATGCAGTAAAACGAATTTCTATTGAGTCCCAAACTGCATCATTAAAATCAGTACAATTTAGTAATGGCCAGAACTTATCACCTTTCAGGTTGTTGCAATGGCCGCAGGAAAAAAAGAGATTATTCCAATCATACTTTTTTCCCTTATCCCCTTTATGTGGATTGAAATGTTCAATTTGAATAGAAGTTGCTTCATCATCTTCACAAAGGTAGCATTTACCATGGAAATCATCTTTTATTTGATTATACACTGTGCCATTACGATATACCGTTTCATTATCAGATCCTTTTGCATTATCAAGTAAACTGCGTAATTCCGGTTTATCCGATTTTTGTATTGTGATCATTTACCACGTTCCTTTGCTCGAAGGTGTTTGTAATGAGCAACAAGTTCTGGTGACTGTTCAAAGTCAACGGAATCTAGTTTTTTACGCAGTTCGATGAATTCATTTTCTTCATCTTGTGAGCGCTTAATATTCCCGGAAAGCTCATTGTACCGATCAATCATTGTCATACTCTCAGCAGAGTATAAATTGGAGTCGAAATAATCTTCAATAATGGCGCTTGCAGATAATGGCGCTAAAAATACCCATCTTTTATGGTTCTCTAAATCAAATACTACTGAATCTGGTAAGGATGTTAAAACAAATGGCGAATGAGTGGTAACTATAAACTGAATTTTAGGAAAGAAATCTGTAAGAAATGGAAGTATCTCTTTTTGTAGCTCAATGTGAAGATGGGTCTCAATCTCGTCAATAAGCACTATACCTGGCATATCATATTTACCTGCGGATACAGCGTCCATTCGAAGCAACAACTCCGCAATTATCTGTATAACCGATGAGAAACCATCAGAAAGTTGATTATCAACAAGACGAAATGGCTCACGACCAGGCATTAGAATCGTGAAATCAAAATTATCAAAATCATAGACAAGTTCAAGTTTGTCATTTTTAAAAAGAGAACGAAATCTTTGGGTAATGTTCTTCATCCAATCGTCCACCATTTTAGCACCAGCTTTGTCCCCTTTTTTTAACAAATTAGCTGAACGATTTTCTTGATTTACTAAAAATTGCAGAAATTTAGGAGCTAACGAATGTTTTTGTATGGGAGATATTTTTGGATGCTCAAATTTCATTGCACCATCTACTGATTGAATATTAGTTTGTCGTTTAGCATCAAAAAAAGCGATCAAAAATTCACCTTTTTGATAGGATTCAACCATTTCTGGTAAATTAGATAGTGTTGGTTCGATACATTCAAAATTTTTTAATTCCTGTGTAATGGCTTTAACATTCTCCTTATGATTTGAGATAAGATTCATAAAATTTACTTTTTGACTAGAATGAAGATTAGTGGCAAGTAATAATGCTTCTAATTCTGTAATTTGTTTTTTTGATATTGAAAGGTCATTTTGTTTTTCTTTAATATTGAGTAGGGATCCATTTGGAATCCCTTCGAGATAATTACAAAGGAAATTGAGAACTGAAGTTTTCCCGCAGCCGTTCGGACCAGTAAGGATAAGTGAACGACATCGGTCTGAATCTATAGGGATTGTAAGATTCTTTAAATGTCGAACCTTTCTAATCAAAATTTCCTGAATAAATGGTGTTTTATCAGACATTCTTATCTCCCGTTATTTGTAAAATATAAACTCATGGAAAAAATAATGGAATACTACTACATGCTATATGTTTAATATAATTATTTACATCAACTTCACCTTTTTTAGTCGAGAATTATAGTTTGATTTTTAAAAATTCACAAAAATTATTACTCTTTTATTACCAGTATAACGCTGAGTTCAGCAGTTTATCTGCTGCAATGGTTTGTTATAGTCTTTTTGTAAACCTGGATTGAAATCCAGGCCACACTTTTTATTTCTATTTAAGTCACACAGATCCAGGGCACTTGCTGTAACTTTGATATATTTCTTATTTCCAAACCTTTCTATTGAAACTTCAACAGTACTTTCTTTTAATCTTCGAATTAGAGATTGCTTTCGAATTAAAAATTGCTTATCACTTTGTTCAAAATCAGTTGATTTAATTAATGAAATAATATCGGCCAACGATATTTCTTCCATTGTCTCTAGTTTTTGAGTATCCAGCGTATGTTTTAATGCAATTTGTAAATAGAAAATACTATCCCGTTCTTTTTTTGAATCAGAATACTTTATAAAAATCATTACTACAAAAAGTAGAGTAATAATTAAAACTGGTACAATAATCTTTATAGTCTTGGATGTCATATTTCTAACTCAAAATTCACCTGAAATATACCAGCAAACCGAATCTGTTTTTCAAGTACAAAGGCATGTTAGGTCAGGACCTGTTTGTTTCATTAGTTTTAGACTCATTCATATCAAATCCACAATGAATACAGTCGGTGATAAACGGAAAAACACCACCCATCTTAAACCGATTGGTTATATTAAAAGCAGTACAAAATAAACTTTTACAATTTGGACATACCCACAAAGCACAGGTCAATATTGAGATAGCACTAAGTGATCCAAGAAAATAAAAAAAATATTCAACTAAATTATATTGCAGCATAAGCATAGCACTGAGAAACGTTCCCAGTAGGCTAATAGGAACTATAATACGACTTACCCTAAATAAATAAAATTTATCTTTTTTTATCATATCTAACCACTGGTTAACCTGAATTTTTTTCTGCTATCCCCTAGTGAATACTTCTATGACCACAAAATCCGGTTGGAAAACATCTAACTTTTGAAAATATAATTCC
>CBDVBE010000079.1:0-18521 GCA_965372145.1 uncultured bacterium
GTACCTTATCAGATTCCTTTCTAAAAAACAAGAAAGCAATCTGTAAGGTACTAAATGCTAATCCGTGCATCCACAACATAGATGCTGTCCTCAAATGCCATGATAGGATTCAGGTCCATCTCCTGAATCATCGGCAGTTCAGTAACCAGTTGAGAAACACGTTGAAGTGTTTCCGCAAGTATATTCTGATTAACACCCTTTTCACCACGGAAACCTGACAGAAGCGGATAGGATTTGATTGAAGAGATCATATCTTTTACTTCCGTATCAGTAACCGGGGTCAGTTCAAATGCAACATCCTTGAGAACTTCAACATAGACTCCACCGATGCCGAACAACACAAGATGTCCGAGGTCCTGTTCGGCCTTTGCCCCTATAATAATTTCCCTGCCGCCGGGAAGAAATTTTTGTATAAAAAATTTCAAATCTGCATTATCACCCAGCGATTCCTGCATATTGTTTACCGCGGAGAGTACTTCCTCACCATTTTTCAGGTTTACGGCAACACCACCCATGTCACTTTTATGAATTACAGACTCAGAGTCAGCCTTGACCACAACGGGATAACCAATTTCAGCGGCAGCTTTTTCTGCTTCTTCGGCACTCTTTACAACCTTCCAGCCGGCTACCGGTATGCCATACGCTGACAACAGCTCATAGACATCGGAAGCCGCAAGCATTTTTCTGCCGGTCTCTTTTGCCTGCGTAATGATTTCCTCAGCTTTACCTCTGTCGACATCAAGAAAGGTGTCGATCTTACCGGCGTCGCGTGAAGACAATTGGCTGTAATGCGTTAACGCAATGAGTGCCCGGGCTGCTGTTTCAGGAAAACTGTAGCAGGGGACTTCACCCTCTTTCAGTATCCGCAGGGTCTCTGTCCACTGGCGTTTGTCGGTCATAAGGTTACAGATAACCGGTTTTCTTTTCTCTTGGTTTACCGCAGCGATTTCTTTGGCAATGCTGTCGGTATCAACGAAAAATGGTGTGACAAAGTTGATATACAGGCTGTCAATGCCCTCCTCATCCAGCATAGTATCCATTGCGGCGCGGAAGTGCTCCGCACCTGCCGTGGCAAGAACATCTATCGGATTACTGATCGATGCTGCGGAAAATAACTTCTCTTTCAGCACCTCCTTTGCCTTTTCGGAAAGGGGCGGTATCTGCAGTCCCGCGTCGACAAGCTCATCCGTGGCAATAATAGCGGGGCCGCCGGTGTTTGTTATCATTCCAACACGATTTCCGCGGGGAATCGGCTGCGAAGCGAATGCCACAGCAGCCTGGCATAACTCTTCCTCATCCCTGAATGTAAGCGCGCCTGCTTTTTTAAAGATAAGCTCCGTGGTGATCTCCTGTTTCGCAAGGCCCCCGGTATGGGACGATGCTGCTTTTGCCCCCTCTTCGGTGCGGCCGGCCTTCATAGCAAGGACCGGTTTCTTCGCAGTAACCTCTTTGAGGACTTCCATGAATTTCCGCGGCTCGGAGAGGCCTTCAACGTACAACACAATCACCCGGGTCTTTTCGTCATCGGCCCAGTATTTCAGTACTTCAGTAATTGAGATATCACAGGCATTGCCATTCGAGGCATACATACGTACACCGACGCCCAGCTCTGAAAATCGCTGATTTATCACCTCTGCGACACCGCCGCTCTGGGCCGCAATTGAGATAAATCCTTCTTCCGGTTTTGTGAAAGTAAAGTTGCAGTAAGCACGTACTTCGGGGTCAGTATTGATGATTCCCTGGCAATTCGGCCCGAATACCCTGATGCCGTATTCCTTTGCCTTAGCGCAAACAGCCTCTTCCAGGGCCTCGCCTTCTTCGCCGACCTCTTTAAAGCCGGCGGTGTTAACTATTACTACCTTTACTCCTTTTTTACCACAGTCTTCAATTGCCGGCGGTACATATTTGTTGGGGATGACAATATGTACCAGGTCAATATTATCGGGAACATCCAGAATTGAAGGATACGCCTTAATATCACGGACCACATCGGCCTTTGGATTTATCGGATATATCGGACCTTTAAATTCAAAATCCACAAGGTTCTTGATAATCCGGTTGCCAATGGAGAGCTCTTTGGTTGAGGCGCCGATAACGGCCACTGATTTTGGATTAAATAGTGTATGTAACATGCTATTTCCTCTCCTCAAGCTGTTCGATAAATGCTTCAATGTTTGTCTTGGTCTGCTCATCGGAAACCAGCCGCAGATCGTTCAGATCACCGTTAATAACCAGGCTGGGAATACCGGTTTCCTTTTCAAGCCGCTGCGGCATGCCGTACCTGCTGTTGGAATTGTATGGACAGGTTTTTGCATCGTGATAGATAATACCATCAACTTTGAACAGGTTAAACATGTCGGCGATATACTTCTCCTTGAATTCATCGGACCGTACGATAAACAGTTCGGTATAGGCTCTGGCCATGCTGGTAAAGGTATCCGAAGGATCAAACGCAGTAAATATCCAACTGTTGCAGTAAGTTGAGGCAACAACACAGGCCGTATTTTCAGAAAAAGTTTCCGAGAGCATACGCAATCTTCCCCAGATAGGCATTCCTTCCCAGTAAATCCTGAACTGCTCGCCTTCTACCGCACCTTCATGGTTTTCGACCCGTTCTTTCAGTTCCGCAAGCAGTACTTTATAGAAGTCGTTTGCTTCCTGCGTTCCCCTGCCCACGACAGCGGGACCCATAAGCGTGGTGCCGTCAAAAAAGGTCAACGGTGAAGGAGTGGCAGTTGCGGTTTCCAGAACCTCTTTCCAGAGATCGGAACACTCGCGGGAAAGAGTTACCACCCTTTTAAGTTCGTCCAGGTCAAATTTATTACCGGAGACCTGTTCCAGTGGCTCAATCATATTCTCCATCTGTTTTGCGATGGACAGAATCCGACTGTCGTTTACTTCCCCGACACCGCGGTACGAATTTATGCCCACCAGCGGGACGTTAAATTCCTGTGCGTAATACGAGAACCAGTCCTGCACATCCCTGCATTGATTGGTACTGTAAGCCAGCACATCAGGTTTTGGTATGCTTTCTATTCCCTCGTATGCTTTTGAAAGTGGGGAAAATTTTTGAAGATACGCGCCCACGTCAGCGGTCAGGTATGAGCAGATTTCCGGTGAATAGCCGAGCGCATTGGCGTGCGGTATAAAGTCCGCAGCGGTTTTTGATGAGCCGATCATGGCCGAGTGGGTCTCAGGGAAATACACCAGGAATCCCATGGCACGTAAAATTTCCGCAGGCCCGACACTGGTGCACCAGGCGATTTTTTTATCGCCTGTTTTTGAAGCGTTGTCAAGCTCGTAGTAATAATCAGCCATGAACTTTTTCATATCTTCCGTGGCTCGTATCTTCTTTCTTACAACCTTTTTTTCTTCACCCATATCGTAAATCCTTTATGATAGTGTTACGGTCATTTATTTCGGTTTGTCGTTATATTCAATCGCAAACAGGGCTGCACCAACCGCGCCGGTAAACTGCGGATATTCCGGAACCAGAACTTTCCTGTCGATAATTTCTTCAATCATGGTTACCAGGTAGGGATTGTGGGCAACAACCCCGCCGGTCACTGCCACGTTTTCTGTAAAGGAGTCCATTTCTATAATCCGTTTGATTACCGATAAGAAGAGTCCTTTTACAATATCAGCTACTTTTTTACCCTGGCTTATCTTCTCCAGAACTTCAGTGGCTGAAAAAACCGTACAGAAACTTCCCAGTTCAACAATGTCTGTGGATTGTAAAGCAAGGCCATTCATTTCTTCAATCGGAACATCGAGGCGTGGTGACATTTCTTCGAGAAACGCGCCGGTTCCTGCCGCGCATTTCCTGTTCATTTTAAAACCGGTACGCATACCCTTTTCGTCAACCTTTATAATTTTGTTGTCCTGGCCGCCGATGTCGATAATAGTCATGGCCAGGGGGAAAAAGTGGTAACAGCCCCTGGCATGGCAGCTTATTTCGGTTTTGATGTCACTGGCAAAGGAAACATTTTTTCTTCCATACCCCGATGCTGTTGACGAGACAATATTTTCAGCAGACGCCTCAGCCATCTGTAGCGATTCCTGAAGGCAGGCCTCTGCCGCTGCAGTAAAATCAGTGCCTGATTTTTTTATTGCGCGACCGATGAGCTTCTTTTCACTGTCAAGAACAGCTACTTTTGTTCTTGATGCGCCTACATCTATTCCCACGAATATTGGTTGTGATTTCTTCATATATTGAAAGGTGTTTGTGAAAAAGGATTGTTGGTTTCTGTTCAGAATCTGAATAATGAAATATACATAACTACACGAATAAAATACGAGTGAATCGACACCAAATCAAAGAATAATTGGATTTTGTTTATTTTTGTTGCACTATTATTCGTAAATATTGCATTATTACCAAAAATTGCTTTTCAGTAAAATAACTGAAATCATCCTTTGATAATTCTCGGTAAAATCATCTGATGATGAGGGCAGATCGATTTTGGATTCTGGTATACTGATCCGGCAAAAGCCACAAGGTATTTTCGCATCATATCCATTGGTATAATTTCATCAACCATGCCTGTTTTTGCACAGTAAGCCGGCCGTGAATAATCATGGTAGTCCTTGGCAATCTTATTCATTTTGTCAATTACCGGCTCGATTGGTTTTCCCGCATCCTTCTCTTTGACAAGCCTGCGAGAGTACATGGCAACCGCTGCTGTTTCACCGTGCATGACATATATCTCGGTTGCTGCCGTTCCTAATGAAAAGGCATTATGGTCGTTCGCAGTGGGGCCGCCCATGATATAGTGCGCGGCTGCGGTTCCTTTTCTTAATACGACAAGCATCATGGGTACATCAGTCTGCTGAATGGAATAGATCAAGCTTTGACCGAGCCCTAACAGTTCAGCCTTTTCTGCTATATCACCAACGTCTATACCGCTTGTATCCTGAAACCAGACAACAGGAATCCGATCTCTTCCACAGAGAGAAACGAATTCATTCATTTTTACCAAACCCTGGCGGTAAAGCTTTCCGCCGATAGCGGGATAATCAGCATATTCAGGATAATCTTTACCCAAATAGCCTTGTCGATTGCCGATAATGCCAACCAAAAAACCATCGACCTTGACTAAACCTGTATATACCTCCGGCCCATAACCGGGACGGAACTCCATATGTTCACTGTTATCAACACAGCGAGCAAGAAGCTCATCAAAATCATATACCTTTTTCTGCTCAATGGGGAGCAAGCGGTAAAGGTCTTCAACTTGGAATTTTGGCTCTTTGGGCTCTGCTACGCGATGAAATTTTGGATTATAAGAGGGTATTTCTTTCATATACTCTTTCAAACCATCCAGAACACCTTTTTCCTCTTCATAGACATACCTGAAAAAGCCGGTTTCATCGTAATGAATTTTTACCGAGCCTGGAGGATGAGCTTTAAAATGTTTGGTTATATCAATAAGTTCTTCAGCAGTCTCATTATCAAAATACCCCTTGGGTGACATGCCGCTGACTATGCCGGCTCCACCTACTGCGATGTTGCAGTTCTTATGCGCGAAAAGAACCGTGGGGCTTATGCCTTGATAACCGCCACCCGCCGGATTGGTGCCATAAATACCGGCCAACACCGGAATACCAAGCTGATTTAATTCTGCATGCCTGAAAAATGTTGTTCCGGAACCGCGGCGGTTGGCATAAAACTTTTCCTGTTCGTCCAGCTTTACCCCGCTGCAATTGACCAGCCACACCAGGGGCACATGCAACCTTTTCGCTAAATCCGTTACACGGAGAATATTCTCGGATTGTCCCGGTATCCAGGCTCCTGCTAAATATTTATTATCAAAACCGATAATAACGGCCCACTTGCCTGAAATTTTTCCAAGTCCATCAATAACATTGGTAGTGCCGGCACTGTTATCCAAAGGATTATAGAGGGTATGCAACGGACACCACGTACCCGGATCAAGCAGGTATTCGAGCCTTTGCCAAACGGTCATTTGTCCACGTGCATTAATTTTTTCTTCAGGAAGTCCGGCGTTTTTTACCTTTTCTACTTCATTATTTATACCGGCCTCTATTTCCTTTAACTGTTTGACATTTTCTTCTGTTCTTTTTATCTGTCCTTTTCTTAATTCTTTACCAAAATCAGTCATTTTTTCAAAATAGGGTCTCATGGGTTTGCTCCAGGGTTACTATTTCATCAGGTTATTCAGGGTTTTCGTACTATACCTTAGTAATGTATTCATGCAGGTACATAAATGGAATGTCGGAGAACAGGGTGTTGGCTTTTGGCACTATAATAAAAAGTTCCAACACGCCGGCAATCCAATACACCAGTAAATACCTTGATTTGTGACTGAACGTGATTCAGTAATCACATTGTTTTTTAATATGAAGAACGTCTTTACTCTATTCTTCAATAACAGCCAGAAGGTCATCTTCCTCGACGAGGTCACCTTCTTTTACCTTTACTTCCGCAACCGTTCCATTGCAGGGAACATAGATAGGGTTTTCCATCTTCATTGCTTCAATGATGAAAGCCTCATCATCCTCTTCAACCTTAGCGCCGGCAGTGAGAGCTACCTGTAATATTTTACCTGCGAGAGGGGCCAGCATTTCTTGTGCCATAGTTACCATCCTCCAGTTATGTTAGAAAACAATTTAAATAAAATTATGATTTTTCATTTCCCGTTTTTACGTTGCCTGACGAGAATATATATCCCGAGACATATAACGTAACCATCAATACGATCAGCACGATAAACACTCCAACAAATCTGATGACAAGCGTTCCGATAATCCATGTCCAGCTGTCCTTTTTTATAGTAACCAGGATACCCTTGTCCTTGCCCCTGTCAACAATATCAATCTTATGCCAATCCCTGTTTCCCCAGTCATATATAATTGATTTATCACGATGCTTCGCCGTATGCCACTTAATATCGGTTTCATTTGTTAATGTATTTTTGTAAAAATCAGTTATCTCTTTCAGGGATACTTCTGTGTAAAGAATGTTGACCGTTGCAGAACTGCCGGAAGAGACCGTTTTCCCTCCTGACGGGACCGGAGCATTAAAAGCCTGGGATGCAAAACACTGTGGAAAGAGTAAAAAAGTCGTAAACACAAAAAGGAAAGATATTTTTTTCATAAGAGCACAATACTATCTGTTATTTAAACATTGCAATAAACATCCCTGCGGCAGCAGCGGAGCCGATAATGCCGGCCAGATTCGGCCCCATAGCATGCATCAGCAGATAATTCTTCTTGTCATATTCCTGCCCTATTAGCTGTGATACCCGTGCAGCCATGGGAACAGCAGAAACACCGGCAGAGCCGATTAGGGGATTTATCTTATTCTTTGTAAACCTGTTCATGATTTTTACCGTAAGAATTCCTCCAACGGTGCAGACACCAAAATCGATGAGCCCTATACCGAAAATAAAAAGCGGTTTCCAGCTCAGGAATTTATCCGCCTGCATTGTTGCACCGACTGATATGCCGAGAAAAATCGTTACTATATTCATAAGGGAACCCTGTGCCGTATCAGAGAGCCGGTCAACAACACCACTCTCCCGCATCAGATTACCGAGCAGAAACATTCCCATGAGCGGTATAACCGAAGGAACCAGCAAGGCGATTATTGCGGTCGTGATAATAGGAAAGAGTATCTTCTCCCGCTTGGAAACCTTACGTAATTTTTTCATTTTAATGGTACGTTCCTGCGGGGTTGTCATGAACCGCATGATAACCGGTTGAATGATCGGCACCATAGCCATGTAGGAATAGGCGGCCAGTGCGTTCGCGCCTAACAGTTGCGGTGCAAGGTGTTGCGTTAAGTAAATTGTTGTGGGGCCGTCTGCGCCGCCGATTATTCCCACTGAGGCGGCCTCCTTTAAAGTAAAACCCGCCAGTATCGCGCCGGTAAAAGTAACAAAAACGCCCAACTGGGCACCTGCACCGATAAGCAGTGACTTCGGGTTGGCGATTAATGGCCCCAGATCGCTCATGGCTCCCAGGCCGAGAAAAATGACGCAGGGTATAACTTCCCATTCAATACCATAATGGTAGATGATGTTGAGCAGTTCACGATGGCCATTTTCGGTAAAACCCATCAGGGGCGTTAACGGGAAATTGACAAGGAATATGCCAAATCCGATAGGAAGCAGGAGAAGCGGTTCATACTTTTTAGCGACAGCGAGATACATGAACATACCTCCGATGCCCCACATTATAGGCATTTTCCAGGTTAGATTCATGAAACCCGTTGTCTTGAGAATGCCGGCGAGCATCTCAATTATTTCAACAAAAGTCATTAGTGATTTTCTCCGCTGGTAATAAAATAATATTTACTTCAAAAAGAGAATGTAATACTTCACTCCAGCACCCGTGTTTGTGCAAACCCGGCAAAGCTGGATAAGAACCTTCACGAATGAATTATCTACGAAAAAAGGTAGATAATTCAGTCTAAGGTTCTAATACTTCCGTAACGATAATTCCCCTATGAGAATAAGGTATATGAACGTTATCTGTTTGCTTTTCGTATACCGAGCTGGTCCATTGCAACTATCCATTTGCAGATATTCGTAGACCCTTCCACAAGTTGATACGTTGGGGCATCACGGTAATACCGTGCGACCGGATACTCAGTTGAATAGCCATAGGCTCCAAGGGTTTTCATGGCAACCTGTGATGCCTTGACGGCTATCTCACCTGCCAGGTATTTAGCCTGCGCGACTTCAAGGTTGTTTCCCAGTTGTCCCTGATCCTTCTGCCATGCTGCTTTATACACCAGTAACCGTGCTGCTTCGAGTTCACAGGCAACCTGGGCTACGATATCCTGATTCATCTGGAATTCACGGATTAGTTTTCCGAATTGTTCCCGTTCGCTGCAGTAGGTCGTTATTGCATCGAGACATGCCTGGGCAACGCCGATACCGCCGGCTGCGGCTGAGAGGCGTGTCTGGTTGAGCGAGCCGAAAACGATCCGGGCGCCGTCACCGGGATTGCCCAGAATATTTTCTTTCGGGACCTTGGTGTCTTCCAGTACAATTTCGCCGGTCGGAGAAGAACGCGAACCCATCTTGTCAAGATCTGTGGTGGTTATGCCGTTCAGGTTTTTCGGCTCGATGACAAAAGCGGAGAGTCCCTTTCCCCGCGCTTCCCGGTCAGTGTATGCATAAAAAAGAAGAACATCGGCGATGGTTGAATTTGAGATCCAGGTTTTTGTCCCGTTTACCAGCCAGTGGTCTCCTTTGTCAACAGCCGTTGACTTCATGGCCATAACGTCAGAGCCTGCATTCGGTTCGGTAATAGCAAAACCGCCCATATATTCGGCGCTTACCAGTTTGCTGATATATTTCTCCTTTAGCGTATCACTGCCATAAGTGAGAATCGTATAGGCACAGCCAAGGCACTGCATATTAATCTGCACCCGCAGGGAGCTGGAAGCCCGGGCAATCTCTTCGGTGCAGATCATGGCCGCAAGCCACCCCATAGTATTGCCGCCGTATTCCTCAGGGATAACTGTCCCGAAAAAACCAAGCTCTCCCATTGGTTTTACCACTTCCTCGTAAGGGAAATAATGCTTCTCATCCCACTCATCTGCAAAGGGCGCAATCTTTTCCGCGGCAAAATCGCGAACCATTTCACGAAGCATTTGTAGCTCATCGCTTAATGTAAAATCCATATAGCTCTCCTTGTATCTTTTCGATTGTTATGCGTATGATGATCACACACCATATACAATCATATGTAGTTTGTCAAGATATCCTGAAAATCAGGTAAAGAATATGTAGGAATATAGATGGGAAAACATACGAAAAGCAATAAAAACAGCACATCGCACCGACATCTGTTGATACTGTTATTATATAGAATTATAGGTGTGGATACGGTTTACATAAAAAGAACAAAAAGAAATTTGAACCATTGCTGAAGGATGTGCTATTTTTCAACAAGGCAGGATCGATCCTATAGAAAGAATAGTAGTATGCAGCGAGGCACAAGGTGAAAGACATTGCGATAAGATATTTGGCTGATTGCAGGGAGCATATACCGATCCTTGCGCAGTGGTTTCATGATGAATGGGGATATATGCATAAAGGAAGTTCCGTTGAACAGGAAGCGGAGAGAATTGAAAATTGTTTAAATCATGATACAATTCCAATGGTAATCATCGTTGAAAAGAACGGTGAGATACTTGGCTCCGCAAGTATTGTGGAACATGATATGGATACCCATACACATTTGTCTCCCTGGCTTGCAAGCGTATATGTCAAAAGACAATGCAGAAGAAAAGGCATCGGTACAATCCTGGTAAAAAGAATACTTGAAGAATCAACAAAATTAGGCATAAAGGCGTTGTTTCTGTTTACTCCTGACAGGTCTCAATTTTATGAGAAATTCGGCTGGAAAACAATAGAAGAACCAGAATATAAGCATCAAAAAGTGTATGTAATGCACTTTAAGCATCCATATAAAAGTATGATACAATAAGTTGCTTTAAATAACATAATCAAGGAGATAGCTCATGGTACGCACTGCTATTGTGGGATTAGGCATTCGCGGCAGTATGTTTGCTCAGGGTTTGGTACAGAATCCTTATGCTACTCTTGTCGGTGTTTGTGATACGAACGAGCAATCACTAAATACTGCCGGCAGGAAATGGGAAGTATCCTGTTTTAATGATTTCGAACTCATGGTACGCGATCAAAATCCTGAAGCGGTAATTATCTGTACCCCTGATTTTGCTCATCATGACTATGTGATTTCCGCTGCCGATAAAGGGATACATATGATGGTTGAAAAACCCCTGGCAACGTCTGAAGAAGAGGCCGGTCATATTCTTAACGCAGTCCGGAAAGCTGGAATTATATGTCAAGTAGCATTTGAAAATCGCTGGAATCCGCCATTTGTTCAAGTCAAACAGGCCATCGAAAAGAATGAATTAGGAGACATCTCATTGATAACTACCAGGTTAAATGATACCCTGTATGTTCCCACGAAAATGATACCGTGGGCATCTCAATCGACTGTCGGATGGTTTCTGCTGCCGCATCTGGTTGATCTCGCTATCTGGTTGAGTGGTAAAAAACCCCAAAAAGTATATGCTGTAGCGAATAAAAAGGTACTTCCATTATTGGGTATTGATACCTATGATACCATCTGTACAACACTTAGTTTTCACGATGATATGCTGGCCATGTTTGAGACGACATGGGTTTTGCCGGACTCATTACCGTCGATTTTCGACTTTAAATTTGATATTCTCGGTGATAAAGGAGCTATGCATGTCGATGTTCAGGATCAGATGGTGCATCAAAGTACGCATCGGTATACCTATCCCGGAACCCTGGTGTTTGACATGCATGGGCAGAAATACGGCTTTCCATTGTACATGCTTGATTCGTTTATCGAAAGTGTGATGCATGGTACAAAGCCGTTAGCTACCGTTGAAGATGCATATGAAGTCACGCGGATAATTGAAGCAGTACACCACTCAATTGTCACTGGCCGGCCGGTAGTGTTATAACCCGGTAGGTAACCGGCAAAAATACGTGCATCAATCAGAATGCGCTTTTCCCTCGGAAAGACATTTTATTATACCGGGCACTTTTTATATTATATGGTTCTGTTTATAAATTATTAATTCCCTATAGTAATGGTCTGCTCAGATACATGGAAGCAATAAAAGTTGCCATCTGTCAAAACACACCGCAATTTGATAAAGAAGAGAGTATCCACCGTGCCCTTTCTCTCATAGAAGAAGCAGCCGACAATGGTGCGCGCCTTATAAGCCTTCCTGAAATATTCTATCATCCATACGATTTACTTGCATTACGGCGCGTTGCAGATACTGATACTACCACGCTCGAACGATTACAGCAGGTGGCAAGGAGGTGTGGTGTGTATATCTGTACAGGTTCTCTTGCCGTTAAGACGGGGACAACTATTCGGAATACTTCGTATCTTCTTGATCCGTCCGGAGAAATATTACTTGAATACAGCAAAACGCACCTCTTTGATGTCAATTTCGACGGATTGCGTGTGCGTGAATCGGTTATTTTTACACCCGGCAATGAGATAAAGGTTGTTGCAACACCTATCGGGACACTAAGCATTCTCATCTGTTATGATATCCGTTTCCCGGAAATGTCTCGTACCTGTGCCCTTAAAGGTACAGAGATACTCATTGTGCCGGCGGCATTTAATACAATAACCGGCCCGCCACACTGGCACGTGCTTATGCGTGCACGGGCAATTGAAAACCAGGTGTTCCTGCTCGCCGCATCACAAGCCCGGGTTGAGAGTTCTGAGTATAAAGCGTATGGCCATTCGTTGATCGTTGATCCATGGGGGACAATTCTTGCGGAAGCAGGAGAGGATGAAGAAATAATATACGCTGATTTACAGTCACAGGTTTTAACAGATACGAGAAAACAGATGCCGTTACTTTCACAGAGGAGACCGGACCTTTATCAGGTGTAATTACGTTTTCTAATTAGTTTCTGTTAACGATTGACAAACGAACGTCATTCCCGCATGCTTAAGGCGGGAATCTATGCTTATAAACACTTACAAAGCTGGATTCCGGCCTAAAAACATACCGGGATGACATTCAAAACAAGCTAAATTTAACAAATACTAATTAAGTGAAAATCGGCTGTAAACAAGTAAGTAATCGTTGTCTGTCCGGTTTTGTTGGCAAAAAACCATATCAATTTTGGTTTATTTGAATTAAAACAGTTGATTATTTGGATTAAAAAATATTTTAGCGTAGGTTATATGGTTTAATATATTTTCAATATCTTGCAAAAGAAGTGTGGCATGAAGGTTCTAATCATATTTTGTATCAACTATCAACCATGGATTCAGGTACTTTAAAAAGGGAAAAAAATGAGGTACGCAGAGACAGGGTATAATTTAGAAGTTGACCTAACCCGGGGAAACATTGAGAGGGCTGCAACTGATCCAAGAGACACCGAGCTATATCTGGGGGGGTTAGGTACTAATGCCAAGATATTATGGGACAGGGTCCCTCCTGAAATTGAACCTTTTTCTCCTGAAAATCTCCTTATATTTGCCACTGGTCTTTTATGCGGCACACCTGCTACCGGTTGTAACCGTACTATTGTTTCCACCATTTCTCCCCAGACTAAGTTAATGGCATTTTCAATGATGGGGGGATTCTGGGCTCCGGAATTGAAGTTTGCCGGTTATGACAAAGTGATCTTTCGCGGCAAGTCCCCCAACCTGGTTTATTTGTGGATAAACAATGACACAGTAGAAATTCGTGATGCTTCTCATTTGCAGGGTAAAGGCGCTATTGAAACTGAAGAACTTATTCGACAGGAGTTGAAGGAACCGAAGGCCCAGGTGGCCGCTATCGGCCTGGCCGGTGAAAACAGGGTTTATTATGCTTCCATTGAGCAGGGCAGGTCCAGTGCCAGCCGAGGCGGAATAGGTGCCGTTATGGGAGACAAAGGGTTAAAGGCGATAGCTGTTCGTGGAACACAGGACATCAATATTGCCCAACCGGATGAATACCTGGAGCTATGCAACGAAGTACTGGAATATATAAAATTCCGGGAAGAAAACCCTATTCCGGGGGTAATGCCTATTTTAGCCGGGCTTGGATCACCGCAGGAGATGAAAGTCCATGATGAGAAGTGGCACACCGAGAGTTTCATGTGGGGAAATTCCCGCACCCGCAGAAAAGGTTTCTGGACCGAGGAGGTCGCAAAGGAGTGGACGGAGACTATGGAAAATGCCCGGACTCGGCTAATCAGTTGCTATAACTGTCCGATGAAATGCGGGGCAACAATTTCCATGCCGGGACTGCCAACATACATGATGAAATGCTTCGCGAAACTTACGTATACAATGGCTGCCATGTCAGACCTGGATTTTGGTTTAAAAATCGCTCAACGTGCTACGGAGTATGGAGTGGACGCATTTTCAACCCCGCAAGTTATGGCCTTCGCCCTTGAACTTTATGAAAACGGTATTTTAACTGACGATGACATGCCAGGATTACCGTCCGACAGCGAGGGGAGATTTTACTGGTTACTTGACAAAATTGTCCGGCGGGAAGGGATAGGAGATGTTTTGGCCAATGGTACTTATTGGGCGGCTCAAGAGATTGGTAACGGCGCAGAAGCATATGCTCATAATAATATCAAAAAACATGAGCAGCTGCCCCTCAAACTGTCAATGCTGAATCCCGTTTATTTCCTTATGTATTCCACCGGCGAGAAGATAAACATTACTCAAATTGAAGGGCAGTTCCCCCAGGCACCTTTTCCTGAGAGAGAGCAGAGAGAAGAGTTTGTAAAGGATTGGATCCAGGTTCCTGATGAAAAGTTTAAGCACTATTTTCTGGACTGGGAACTGCGCGGAGAAAACTCAAATCCCTATTACCCGACTGTTGAAATGTGTTGTGATATTGTTGACTGGCAAGAGAGGATGCATTACATTGATGACGCCCTCGGGATGTGTGCCGGTTTATCATCATTCCCCCTGAAACCTCCTTATCATATACACAATTATCCGAAATTTATCTCTTCAGGGGCCGGGATCGAAATGGATGAAGACAAACTGACGCAGGCAGCCAGGAGGTACCGGACATTGGTGAGGGCAATAAATATAAGACGGGGCATGAGGAGAAAAGATGAGAAGCCTCCGGAGGACCATTGGAAAAAAAGATTTCCCGAACTTGAAGCGGAGCTCTTAGATGAGTATTACAAACTCAAGGGGTGGAATAATGAAGGTATTCCTACCAAAGAATCGTTACATGAACTGGATTTGGGTTACGTGAGCGAAGACTTTATACAGAGGAGGATCTTGACGGATATAGAAGACACTCCTTCCAAAGAGGCTTCGGCGGAAAAAGAGAAGAAATAAAGTGGAGGAAGTGAACCGTGAAGGGTGAGAAGAAAAAGAAAATAATTAAAACAATAAAAATTGACGTTGATAAATGCAATGGTTGCCGGGCATGTGAGGTAATCTGCTCCGCTTTTCACGCTGCGCCAAAATATAGCAGCAATAATCCGGCGAGGTCTCGCATTCGGGTGATTCGTGATCCTCTGGCAGACGTATATGTTCCTGTATATGCGGGTGAGTATACTGCAGCGGAATGTCCCGGCAGAGACAGGTACACGATTGACGGGAAGGAATACGACGAATGTGCCTTCTGCAGGGCTTCCTGTCCATCCAGGGACGTTTTCAAAGAACCCGACTCCGGTCTCCCGCTGAAATGCGATATGTGTGAAAGCGATCCGCCACTGTCAGAGCCGATGTGTGTTCAGTGGTGCCTGTCTGATGCCCTGACTTACGAAGAAAGGGAAGAGGAAGTAGAAGAAGAAGTGGAGCAGGAGGAGATGGAGATAGGATTGGAATCACTGGCAAACAAATATGGATTGCAGAAGATACTGGATACCGTTGCCCGAATGTCAATGTCAAAGAAGGGCTGATCCAACCAATCCTGATGAAAATTTTAACGTTTGGAATTTAATCGTCCTCGTGCTCGTCCTCCTCCTCGTCCTCGATTTGTTATAAGCTTTCGAGGACGAGCACGAGCACGAGGACGATAACAAGATATTGTATTTTAGAACAAGACAAAAACATACGAATAAGAGACGAGGATTAATAAGACAGTGGAGACAGTAGCTCCCTACAAAGAGATCATAGATATCATAAAAGATGGCGGTGGAGACGCCTTCAAATTATGCTATCAATGCGGATTATGCGATACTGTTTGTCCGTGGAATAAGGTTAGAACCTTTAGTATGCGCAAG
Source organism: uncultured bacterium (assembly GCA_965372145.1). GTDB lineage: Bacteria > Fibrobacterota > Chitinivibrionia > Chitinivibrionales > JANQEN01 > CBDVBE01. The sequence continues at coordinate 15,765 of CBDVBE010000079.1, forward strand.
ATAGTCCGACAGGCTGCATTCGGTTTGACTGAGGTAGACAGTGAAGAGATGTGGCTTTGTACGACCTGCGGGAAATGCCCTCAGCGGTGCCCCAGGGGAGTGAAAATAATAGAATGCGGGGTATCCTTACGCAAGATTGCCACGCAATACGGGGTCTTTCCCGATTCCGCCAAACCGGTTCCCGCCATAAGTGCAAGCCTCAATGGCTATGGTAACCCCTTGAATGAAGAGAGAAAAGAGAGGGCAGACTGGGCAAAAGGTCTGTCTGTAAAAACCTTCACCGAGGGGATGGAAATTTTATATTTTCCCGGCTGCTACCCCAGCTATGACCCGAGAATGAAAAAGGTAGCTGTTGCCACTGCCAATATCCTTAACAAAGCAGGGATAGATTTCGGGATATTAGGTGACAAGGAGAATTGCTGTGGAGAAAGCATCCGCAAGACAGGTGATGAGGAATTATTCAAACGCCTGGCCAGGGAAAACATTAAAACTTTTATCGAAAACGGGGTGAAGAAAATTCTTGTTTCTTCCCCCCACTGCTATCACACATTCAAAAACGAGTATTCTGAATTTATGGCGAACTTTGAGGTGGTTCATATCTCCCAATATTTATTCGAGCTTATTAACGAGGGAAGGCTTGATATCACCGGGGAGTACGGAAAGAAAGTGACGTATCATGACCCGTGTTACCTGGGTCGACATAATGGTATATATGATGAACCCCGGGATGTCTTAAAGAAGATACCCGGTTTGGAACTGGTTGAGATGGCGGATTCGCTGGAAGATAGCCTCTGTTGCGGCGGCGGCGGCGGCAGGGTTTGGATGGAAACTCCAAAGGGCGAACGATTCTCCGACCTCAGATTGGAACAGGCTGTCGAGGTCGGGGCTGAGGTGCTGGTAACAGCCTGCCCATATTGCATTACCAATTTTGAGGATAGCAGATTGAACCGGGAGGATAGTGAAGTTATAGAAATTAAGGACATCACGGAAATCATCCAGGAAGTGATTTAATGTTTGTCCAAAAAACGTCATTCCCGCATGTTTTTAGCGGGAATCCATGCTTTAATTTAGATAAAAAAGCTGGATCCCGGCTTAAAAGAATACCGGAATGACATTATAAAGGAATCGAAGAAACTAAATACGGACATAGAGAAGTGGAAAAAGAAGAAGTTGAAGGACAGTTAGCAGATAGTCTCACGGATAGTAATTTCGGAGATGTAATGGTTGTCGGTGGAGGGATCAGCGGTATTCAGGCCGCCCTTGATCTTGCCACGTCAGGTTATAGGGTTTACCTGGTTGAGAAATCACCGACCATTGGCGGCAAGATGGCCCAGCTTGATAAGACCTTTCCCACGAATGACTGCTCCATGTGCATTGAATCTCCCAAGTTTATTGAATGTGACCGGCATCCCAATATAGAAATACTGACCTATACTGAAGTTGACAGTTTAGAAGGTGAAGCCGGAGACTTCACGGTAACCCTTGTTAAAAAACCGCGATACATTATAGAAAGCAAATGCACGGGGTGTACGACCTGTGTAGAGTACTGCCCGGTCCAGGTCCCTGATCCGTTTAATCAAAACTTATCGTCGAATAAAGCCGTCCATATATACTTCTCCCAAGCTGTTCCCCTTGTCACGTATATAGATGAAAACTGCCTTTACCTTAAAGATAAGAAATGTTCTATCTGCGTTGGCGTCTGTAAGAATAACGCAATAGATCTTCATCAGGAGGCGGAGAAGGTAGAAATAAAAGTAGGGGCGATCGTTCTGTCTCCGGGTTATGAGGTATTTGACCCCAGGTTGCGGGGCGACTATGGCTACGGACAGTTTGAAAATGTGGTAACCAGTCTTGACTTCGAACGGCTCTTATGTGCCACCGGGCCGCACGAAGGTGAGATACTGCGACCTTCAGACAAAAAACACCCACATAAAATAGCATGGATTCACTGCGTCGGTTCCAGGCAGGTTATCGAGGGTGGCAACAGCTATTGTTCATCGGTATGCTGCTCATATATCCAGAAACAGGTGATTCTGGCAAAAGACCATGACGACGACACGCAGGCAACTATATTCCATAACGATATTCGGTCATTTGGCAAAGATTTCGAACGATTCTACCAAAGAGCAGAGAAACTTCCCGGGGTTCGATTTATAAGAAGCTACGTATCGATAGGAAAAGAGATCCCGGAAACAAAGAATGTCACGATACGTTACGCTACGGCCGGGGATGGGGTAAAGGAGGAAGAATTCGATCTGGTGGTATTGGGCGTTGGATTGAACCCTCCCGCTAATGTGAACGGTCTGGCAAATCAGTTCGGAATCGAGCTCAATTCACACGGATTCTGTAAAACCAGTCCGGTGAATCCTATTGAGACTACTCGCCCGGGAATATTTATCAGCGGAGCATTTCAGGGCCCTATAGATATCCCCGAATCGGTTGTGACCGCAAGCGGGGCGAATGCCCTTGCGGGTCAACTCCTTGATTACCGGCGAGGGAAGCTGGCCAGGGAAAGGATATATCCGCCGGAAAGGGATGTCTCCCGGGAGGATGTCAGGGTAGGTGTTTTTGTGTGTCATTGCGGTGCTAATATCGGAAGAATAGTAAATGTCCCTTCAGTAGTTGACTATGCCTTGACCCTGGACAATGTTGTTCACGCTGAAGAGGGCCTTTTTATCTGTTCTACTGATGCTGCCGAGCAGATATCAAACACGATCCGGGAAAAAGGGCTCAATCGCGTGGTTGTCGCCGCCTGCA